>NZ_RZSC01000440.1:0-4923 GCF_003998155.1 Mesorhizobium sp. M1E.F.Ca.ET.063.01.1.1 | reverse complement strand
GTATTTGACGTTGCTGTTGTCGGCGGCGAGCGAGGCGACCAGCCTGGTCTCGGGGGGCGGCAATGACGGATTGACGAAAGGCAGGGCGACAAAGACGGCCAAAGCGGCAAGCGCGGCGGCGGCAAGCCCGCGCCAGAAGGCGAGGCTCCCCAGCAGGCCGGCGCTGGGAGCGGATGTGGCGGCCGAGGAGGCAAAGAGCCGGCGGTCGATCGCCGCCTTGACCGAAGCCGGAGGCTCGACCGCGGCATAGGCGGCCGCCATCGGCGCGAAATGGACCTCCCAGGCATCGACCAGGCGGGCAAACGCCGTCTCGGTGTCGATGCGGCGCGAAGCGATCTGGCGTTCGTCGGCCGCCAGAACGCCGAGAACGTATTCGGCGGCGAGCAGGTCGTCGCCTCCGCGTTCCGGTCCGTTGTCTTGCGCCAGCGTCATCTTTCCAGGCATTCTCTCAGTTTGAGCAGGCTTCGCCGCAGCCAAGTCCGCATCGTGTTCAGCGGAACCTTGTGGCGTTCCGCCAGCTCGGCATAGCTTTCGCCGTTGAGATAGGCGCCCCGAACCGCCGCGGCCCGGTCTTTCTCCAATTCATCGAGGCAATGGTGGATGCGTTCGGTCTCGCCGCCCGCGACGGCCATGGCCTCAGGTCCCGGCGTCGGATCGGCGACGTCGATGGCTGCGTCGATGTTGGCGGAAGGACTGCGACGCGCCCTGATGCGATCGATCGCATGGTTGCGCGCAATGGCCACCAGCCAGGAAATCGGGCTCAGATCGGAAACCGCGAAACGGTCCGCCTTCGTCCAGATCTTGACGAAGACCTCCTGCAGCGCTTCTTCCGCATCTCCCCTGTCCCTCAATACACGAAGACAGACGCCGAAAAGTTTCCCGCTGGTCTGCCTGTAGAGCAGATCGAACGCAGCCCGGTCCTTCATCGAAGTCCGGACGATCAGCTTGCTGATGTCCTGAGGCCCCATGCAGGCAAATTAGAAGATTGCGATTTATTTGCAACGGGGCGCCGCGGTGTTGTCCACCACGGGCTTCCGTCACGTCAGCACCTGAAGTCATCTTCACGAATGCGAGGTCAAGGAAACAAATCCCGATTTCGATTTGCGGGCTCATGCGCTAGCCTTTGGCAAAAGAGGGGTGCGGCGAATGTCGATTGAACGCGTGCTTTGGGAAGAGGATGCGACCGGCCTTGCTGGGCTCGTGCACAAGGGAGACATCTCGGCGCAGGAGCTGGTCGACGCCGCGATCGCGCGCGCCGAGGCGACAAGGCTCGACATCAACGCTATCGCCACGCCGCTCTATGACGCGGCCAGGGCGCGGGCGAAGGCGATCGACCGCAAGCTGCCGCTCGCCGGCGTGCCCTTCGCGCTGAAGGATCTCGGCATCGGCATCAAGGGCGTGCCGATCCATGGCGGCAGCCGCATCCCGGCCTTCACGGCGGACTACAACTCGGTGATGGTCGAGCGGTATCTGGCCGCGGGCTTGATCCCGATCGCCACCAGCACCTCGCCCGAGCATGGGCTGCGGCTGATGACGGAATCGGCCCGCTTCGGTATCACACGCAACCCTTGGAATAACGGCCACACCACCGGCGGCTCGTCGGGCGGATCGGCGGCGCTGGTCGCGGCAGGCGTGGTGCCGGCGGCGCATGCTTCCGACGGCGGCGGCTCGATCCGCGTGCCTTCGGCCTGCAGCGGCCTGGTCGGGTTGAAGACCTCGCGCGGCCGCGTGCCGCTGACGCCGCTCACCAGCGAAAGCTGGTACGGAATGGTCGTCGACCACGCCGTCAGCCGCTCGGTGCGCGACACGGCACTTCTGCTCGACCTGACCCATGGCGCCGATCCGCTGTCGCCCTATGCCGCGCGGGAGCCGAAGGGCTCGTTTGCCGCCGCCGCGGCGCGCGATCCCGGCAAGCTCAGCCTCGCCGTCTACCGCAAGTCGCCGCTCGGCCTGCCGATCTCGGTCGAGACGATTGCCGCGCTGGATACGGCTGTGGCGCTGGCGCGCGAGGGTGGACACACAGTGGAAGAGATCGACCTGCCCTATATCGGCCGCGACTTCATGGCCGATTTCTGCAAGAGCGTTGCTTCAGCGGTTGCAGGCATGATGCGGGCCGAGGCGCTGCGTGTCGGCCGATCCGTCACCGGCGACGTCGAGCGGGCGACGCGCGTGCTCGGCCGTCTCGGTGAAATGCTGTCCGCGGGCGAAGTCTATGACGCGGTGCAGCGGCTCAACGCCACCGCGCGGCGGATGATCCAAGAGACCGCGCGCTTCGATGCCGTGCTGATGCCGATCATCGCGCATCCGCCGCTCGCCTGCGGCGCGATGGATCCGAAGGGCGCGGACGAGCTCATCGAAAACCTGCTCGACAAATTGCATCTCACCGGGCTGCTCAGGATCAAATCAATTTTCGGCCAGCTTATGGACAAGAGCCTGTGGTTCACCCACTGGCCGGCGATCCACAATGTCAGCGGCCAGCCATCGATCGCGCTGCCGGTGCATGTCACGGCGGGCGGCCTGCCGCTCGGCATCCAGGCCGCGGGACGGCCGGGCGACGAAGAAACGCTTTTGTCGCTGGCGGCACAGATGGAGAAGATTTCGGGATGGCTCGGGCGGCGCGCGCCGCTCAAGGCGCCGGCCTAGAAAGAACCGCAACACGATTTCATCATTGTGACCGCAAAGCCGTTTGCGGCCTGCGGCAATTCCCGCTAAGACGCGGCCATTCACGCCAAGCCGGGATCACATCGATGACGGACATCGCCGCCACCGCCGAAATGCAGGCCGCGCTGCTTTCCAGAGCGCTGCCCTATATGCAGCGCTACGAGAACAAGACGGTGGTGGTGAAGTATGGCGGCCATGCCATGGGCGACACCGAGCTCGGCAAGGCCTTTGCCCGCGACATCGCGCTGCTCAAACAGTCCGGTGTCAATCCGATCGTCGTTCACGGCGGCGGACCGCAGATCGGCGCGATGCTCAACAAGATGGGCATCGAATCCAAATTCGAGGGCGGCCTGCGCGTCACCGACCAGAAGACGGTCGAAATCGTCGAGATGGTGCTGGCCGGCTCGATCAACAAGGAGATCGTGGCGCTGATCAACGCCGAAGGCGAATGGGCGATCGGGCTCTGCGGCAAGGACGGCAACATGGTGTTCGCCGAAAAGGCGCGCAAGACCATGATCGACCCGGACTCCAACATCGAGCGGGTGCTGGATCTCGGTTTCGTCGGCGAGCCGGTCGAGGTCGACCGCACGCTGCTCGACCTTTTGGCACGCTCGGAGATGATTCCGGTGCTGGCGCCGGTGGCGCCCGGCCGCGACGGCCATACCTACAACATCAACGCCGACACTTTCGCGGGCGCTATCGCGGGCGCCTGCCGCGCCTCGCGCCTCCTGTTCCTCACCGACGTGCCCGGCGTGCTCGACAAGAACAAGAAGCTGATCGACGAGCTGACGGTTGCCGAGGCCAAGGCGCTGATCAAGGACGGCACCGTCTCGGGCGGCATGATCCCGAAGGTCGAGACCTGCATCGAGGCGATCGAGCGCGGCGTCGAGGGCGTCGTCATCCTCAACGGCAAGACGCCACATTCGGTGCTGCTCGAGCTCTTCACCGAGCATGGCGCCGGCACGCTGATCGTTCCTTGATATATCGTCAGCCGGCTAATCTTCTTTCGCCCGGCATGTGCTCGTGTTCGATGACAGGCGGGGCCGGCTTGCGCGCCAGGCGCTGAAAGACCATCGATTCCTCCTCGGCGTCCTGCGGCGCGCCCCAGAATTCGGCGAGCGTCGGGCCGTCCGTCACGCGACGGTCGCGGACCAGAAAGCCCCAGACCTCGCGGAACCAGACGCGACGGCCCATCTTCGTATACCAGCGCATCGAATGCCGCTGCTCGGGATCGGGGTGGAAGAGGATGCGCGCCAGCGCCTTCGGCCGCGACTGCACGGCAAGCTCGATCAGCTTGACGGCGAAGAACAGCATCCAGGGCTTCAGCCGGGTCATATGCAGGACCTGGTGCTTGTAATCCCAGAGGCGGACATCCCGCTGTATCACCTTGCGATCCTTGGCGATGCGGAAGAACGGCGTCCAACGATGCGGCGTCACATAAAGCGCCTGGATCTGGTCCGGGTCATAGGCGATGAGCTGACGGAAGCCGCGCCATAAATCGCGAAACCCTTCGTCCTCGAAGCCGGCGACCCAGGTCGCCATCGACAGGATGCCGTGCCGGCGAAGGAGCCGGATCGCCTCGCGGTCGGATTTCGTGCTGCCGCCCTTGCGGATCAGTGACAACGTCTCCTCGTCGGTGTTCTCCATGCCGAGCAGCCAGCGGATGACGCCGGCCTTGCGGTAGAGATGCAGAATATCGGCATCGCGCACGATATCGTCGGCGCGCGTCGAGCCGACGATCAGCACCGGCACGTCTTCCGCGATCATGGCGTCGAGAAAGGCGCGCCAGGCTCTCTTGGAGGAGGTCGGGTTCTCATCAGCGAGGTTGATCAGCTCGACGCCGTGCTCGCGGTGCAGCCAGGCGATCTCCCTGGCGAAGCGAACCGGATCGCGATGCCGCCAGCGGGTCCAGAAGCCGCGCTGGCCGCAATAGTTGCACAGATGCGGGCAGCCGCGCGAGAATTGCATGACCACGGCGCGCTTGCCGCCCCAATAGCTGTAGCGGCTGAAATCGATCAGCTCCCAGCCGACGCGACAGGCGTCGAGATCGGCGATCGCCACGGCCGGCGGCGTGGCGAAAGGACGGCCGAGATCGTCGCGATAGGCGATGCCGGCGACGCTTCGCACCGGCCGGCGCAGTTCCAGCGCCTCGACCAGCGCCGCCGCGGTCGCCTCGCCCTCGCCGCGCACGATGAAGTCGAAGACATCCGTTGCGGCCAGCACGTCGCGCCAATGATAGGTCGGGAAGACGCCGCCGTAGAC
>NZ_RZSC01000043.1:0-18715 GCF_003998155.1 Mesorhizobium sp. M1E.F.Ca.ET.063.01.1.1 | reverse complement strand
GCAAGGACGGCGTGCTGTCGGTCTCGGTCATCCATGGCTTCATGGCCGCCGACGTGCCGGAGATGGGAACGCGCATCCTGGTCGTCACCGACAACGACAAGGCAAAGGGCGACCGTCTCGCGGAGACGCTGGGGCGCGAGCTCTACACCCTGCGCGAGAAGACCGCGATGACGATGCTTTCCGCCGCCGCCGGGGTTGTCCCATATGTCGGCGATGACCGCCGGCTTGTCTTGTCTTTCAGCGCGCACGGCAAGCGCCCGCTCGATGCCGGCGGTCATCGCCGACATATGGGACAACCCCGGCGGCGGCGTGCCGGGCGACGGCACCATCGTGCTGCGCGAATTGTTGGCGCGCGGCGTCGACAAGGTCGGCGTCGCGACGATCTGGGACCCCATCGCGGTGACTTTCTGCCATGCCGCGGGTGAGGGCGCGGTCATCGACCTGCGTTTCGGCGGCAAGGCCGGTCCCCAGGCCGGCGAGCCCATAGACGCGCGCGTCACAGTGTTGAAGGCCGTCGGCGAAGGCTGGCAGAGTTTCGGGCCGAGCCGGGTGACGCTGGGGCCGTCAGCGGTGGTTCGCATCGAAGGCACCGAGGTCGACGTCATCCTCAACACCAACCGCACCCAGACCTTCGAGCCGGATATTTTTTCCAACATCGGCATCGATCCGCTGTCGAAAGACATCCTGCTGGTCAAGTCGACCAACCATTTCTACGCCGGCTTCGCGCCGATCGCCGCCGAGATCATCTATGTCACGGCGCCGAGCTCCTATCCGAGCAATCCGGCGAAGACGGATTATAAGAAGCTGAAGCGGCCGATCTGGCCGAGAGTGGCGGATCCGTGGAGCTGATAAGTCTCCCCCCTTGAGGGGGAGATGTCGCCGAAGGCGACAGAGGGGGTCGCCTCAACTGCCGCGACGCCCCGCAGTGGCGAGGGAGGAGGTCGGCACTCTACGCGCAGCGACCCCCTCTGGCCGCTTCGCGGCCATCTCCCCCTCAAGGGGGGAGATTTGCAGGCGCTACACCAACCCTCTTTTCACCATCATCGCCTCGGGCGACGGCATCTTTCCGCGAAACGCCGTGTAGAGCTCTTCGGGATCCTTCGAACCGCCGGCGGCGTAGATGTTCTTCCTCAGCCGCTCAGCGAGTTCGGGATTGAAGGCATCGCCGGTTTCCTCGAAGGCCGAGAAGGCGTCGGCGTCGAGCACTTCCGACCACATGTAGGAATAGTAGCCGGCTGAATAACCATCGCCCGAAAAGACATGGCCGAAATGCGGGGTGCGGTGGCGCATCGCGATGGTGTCGGGCATGGCGAGCTTCTCGAGCGTTTCGGCCTCGTATCGAAGCGGCTCAGCCGGCGCGTCCGGACACGCGTGGTAAGCCATGTCGATCAGAGCCGAGGCGGTGAATTCGACCGTGGCGAAGCCGGCGCCGAAAGTGCGGGCGGCAAGCATCTTGTCGAGCAGGTCTTTCGGCATCGGCTTGCCGGTCTTGACGTGCAGCGCGTGCTTTTCCAGCACCGCCGGCACCGTCAGCCAATGCTCGTAAAGCTGTGAGGGGAGTTCGACAAAGTCGCGGCTCACCGAGGTTCCGGAGACTGATGGCCAGGTGACGTCGGTCAGCATGCCGTGCAGCGCATGGCCGAATTCGTGGAACAGCGTCTTTGCCTCGTCGACCGACAGCAGCGCCGCCTCGCCGGCCGGCGGCTTGGCGAAGTTCATGATGTTGTAGATCACCGGCTTGGCGCCCGGCCCAAGCTTGTAGCCGGATTTCAGCGCGCTCATCCAGGCGCCGGAGCGCTTTGACGGCCGCGCGAAATAGTCGGCCAGGAACAGGCCGCGCTCGCCGCCGTCGGCATTCTTCACCACAAAGACGCGCGCGTCGGGATGCCAGGCCGCGATGCCCTTCTTCTCCTCGAAGCTGATGCCGAACAGGCGCGTGGCGACGTCGAAGCAGGCGTCGATGACGCGATCGAGCTGCAAATAGGGCTTCAATTCGGCCTCGTCGAAGGCGAATTTCTCGGCGCGCAGCTTCTCCTGATAGAAGCGCCAGTCCCACGCCGCGAATGTCTCGTTGCTGCCGGCTTCCGTTGCCAGCCGCTCCAGCTCCTTCTGGTCGGTCGCTGCCTTTTTCAGCGCCTTTTCCCAGACAGGGTCGAGTAGGTCGTGCACCGCCTTCGGCGTCTTCGCCATCGTGTCATCGAGCTTCAGCGCCGCGAAAGACTCGTAGCCGAGCAATTTGGCCTTCTCGGCGCGCAGTGTCAGCATGTCGCGCACCACATCCGTGTTGTCGGTGGCGCCGCCATTCTGACCGCGCATCGTGAAGGCGCGGAAGGCTGTCTCGCGCAGGTCGCGGCGCTCGGAAAAGGTCGAGAACGGCTCGTAGATCGAGCGCGACAGCGTCACCGCATAGCGGCCCTTCTGGCCGCGCATCTCGGCGGCTTCCGCCATGGCGCTCTTCAGGAAATCCGGCAGGCCGGCGAGATCGGCCTCGTCGAGGAACAGCGCCCAGTCGCGCTCGTCGGCCAGCACGTTCTGGCCGAATTTGGTGCCGAGCGAGGACAGCTCCTCGTTGATGGCGGCGAGCCGCTTCTTGCCCTCGGCGTCCAGTTTCGCGCCCGACCGGACAAAGCCCTTCCAGGTCTTTTCCAAGACGCGCAGCGTTTCCGGATCGAGCTCCAGGCTCTCGCGGCGCTGGTAGAGGTCGTCGATGCGGGCGAACAGCTTCTCGTTCATCGAGATCGCCGAGAAATGCCGCGACATCTTTGGCGAAACCTCGCGCTCCATCGCCTGGATGGTGTCGTTGGTGTGGGCGCCGGCGCGGCACCAGAAGATCGACGAGACATGGTCCAGCGGCTCGCCGGCAAGCTCAAGTGCTGCCAGCGTGTTGTCGACGGTCGGCGTCTCGCCGTTGCCGGCGATGGCGTCGATCTCGGCCTGATGCGCCTCCAGCGCCGCGTCGAAGACCAAGCCAAAATCATTGTCGCCGATGCGGGAGAAATCCGGCAGGCCGAGTGGCCCTTGCCAAAATGTCAGCGGATGGGCGGCGAGGTCGACGGTCTTTGAAGATGACATGAGCAATTCCGGAGGGCTGAATGAGGCGAGGTGCCTCGGATGTAGGGCGATGCTTCCTGTCGCGCAACAAACTGATTGCGCAATTCCGGACGGAAACCGCTATGCGCTTTTCCTGGAATTGCTTTGTGCTTAGTAAGCGCTGCAGTCCTGCGCGATCGCCGTCTGGGTGCTGGCGGTGATGCGGCCGGCAAGGACGGTGAAGGTCTCGCGCATCAGCGTGTCGTTTTCCGGGAAGTCGTAGCAGGCGAGCACGGTGGTCTCACCGTTCTCGCTTTTCTCGATTCGGTGGCGGATCGCGGCGCCCGCGACCGCGTCTTGCCACTGGTCGATCGAGTCGATGAATTCCTGCTTGTTCTGAACGACGCCAAGGTCCTCGAGCGTCATGCGCGCGTCGTCGGCAAGCAGGGCCGACAATTCGGCGCGGTCGGCGGCGAGCAGCGCCGCATACCAGCGGTCGATGACGGCGCTGTCATCGGCGCGAGCGGCAAGGAGAGAGAACAGCAGCGCGACGGTGGCAAAGACGGCATGGCGAAAATGACGATGCATCCTAGCCTCACTCCATTTCCAGCCGCTCGAAATCGCCGGTTTCCTTGTTCATCACCCAGAGCTCGCCGGTCGAGATGTCGAACCAGGCGCCGTGCAGCGTGAGCCTGCCCTTGCCCTCGAGGATCGAAACGCAGGGAAAGGTCCTGAGATTGGCGATCGAATAGCGGATCGAGATGCGCTCCAGCGCGGTCTGGCGCTCCGTCGCCGTCATGAAGGTGCTCGCCGTGACGGTTTCGGCAGCCGGCGCGATCAGGCTCATCCATTTGCCGATGAAATCGCCGGGCGACAGCGGCGCCGAATTGGTGTCGAGCGCGGCGCGGATGCCGCCGCAGCGGCCATGTCCCATCACCACGATGTTCTTCACCTTCAGGCTCTGCACGGCGAATTCGAGCGCGGCCGAGGTCGAGTGGTACTCGCCGTCCGGCTCGTAAGGCGGCACCAGGTTGCCAACATTGCGCAGCACGAAGAGCTCGCCGGGGCCGGCATCGAAGATCGCTTCCGGCGCCGAGCGGGAATCGCAGCAGGCGACGATCATCGTTTCGGGCGCCTGGCCGTCGCGCGCCAACGAGCGGTAGCGTCCGCTTTCGGCGGGATAGCGGCCGTTCATGAAGTTGCGGTAGCCGGTCAGCAGGTGCTCGGGGAGGTGAGGCATGGGCAGCTAGAGCCTTTCCGGGGGGTTGGAGGCGGCAGCTCGTTGCGATCGAAAAAAGGCTCTAACGGCAAAAGCCGGTCGCGAGCAATGCCGAATTGCGGATGGCAGCGTCGCAAACGCATGCCGCCAAAGCCGCGCAGCCGATCTTGCCTCAAGCCCAGATGGCGACGGGAATGCCGAAACGGTCGGTCAGCGGCGGGTCGGGCGACGGCCGCGCCTCGCCGCTGGCGATCCGTCCGGCAATCAGCATCATGGCCGCCGCGTCGAGGAAGTCGTCGCTTGCCGCACCTTTCGGCGGCGGCTGGTCGAGAAAGGCTTTCTCGTAGCCGTGCCGGCAGAGCAGCGCCTTGCGCTCGTCCATGCCGGCCGGGTTGACCGCGCCCTTGATCTTCTTCGGCAGCGCCATCGCCGCGCCGCCGTTCAGTCGGCAGAAGGCCACTTCAGGGTGCGATTCGAAGATGCGACCCCGCAGATCCGACCGCTCGATCAAAAGCGCGTCGATCTCGCGGATCTTCGCAAAGATGCCGAAAGCCTGGATGGAAACGCCGCGCGGCGGATCGGAGGTGGCCATCGCCACCGCGCTCGCCCGCCGGTGCGCCGCGTACCAAGCCTCGACCGTGGTGAAGTCGCTGGTGTCGGCATAGAGCGCCGCGCGCGAAGGGATGGCAAAGACGCTCGACTGCCGTGCTCCGAGCAGCGGCCGCACCAGCGCCTCCGGCCCGCGGCCGCCCCGGCGGGAAAGATCCGGCAGGCCGATCGGCATGTCGACGGCGATCGTGGCATCGGGCAGGGCGTCAAGCAGCGCCTGGAAGCGCGGGAAGACCGAGACCAATGGCGCGGCATCAGCAGCGCGGTGGACGGCGATCCAGCCGGCCTTGCAGCCGTCGACGCCGGCCAGAGCGGGATGCAGGTCTGCATCCCGCTCTGTCTGTTTGTTTAGCCGCATTTCTGCGACGCCGAGTGATTCCACTTGGCTGCAAAATGCTTTGGCGCCGCCGCCTGGCGTCACGCCCGCTTGTCCCGTCCGGGATGGAGGAGATGGCGAAGCTGCACCATGGCCATCGGATGCGACAGGCTCTGCGCGTCGGTCTCGAGCTGCAGCTCGTCGCCGCCGCGTTTTGCGGTGCGCGCCAGGATTTCGTAGACGGCGGCCGTGGTCGACTGCAGGGCCTTCAGAGGCGGCTGGCCGGAGAGGATACGGGCGAGATAGATGGCGGCCGTCAGGTCGCCCAGTCCGTTCGGCGGCTTCTCGATCACGCGGTGCTCTGCAAGCAGCGCCTGGCTGCCGTCGAGCAGGAAATTGCCGGTACCGCCAGCCATCATCGACGGCGCCGAGGTGACCAGCATGGTGGAAGGGCCGGCGTGAAGCGCGGCCGCCATCACCGACTTGATGTCGGGCAGCGGCGCGCCGGCCATCCATTCGAGCTCGTAGCGGTTGGGCGTGGCGATGTCGGCGATCGACATCAGTCTGTCACGGAGCGCTGCGGCCGTCGATTCCGGCACGTAGAGCCCGCCCGAATCGCCCATGACAGGATCGCAGACATAAAGGGCGCCTGGCGTCTTCGTCTTGACGGCGGCGACCAGCGAGGCGACGGCCTCGGCCTGGCCGGCCTCGCCGAGATAGCCCGAGAGCACCGCCGTGACCTCGCCCAACCAAGGCGCGCGCTCGAGATCGGCCATCAGCGCCTTGAACTGGTCAAGCGGCGGCACAATGCGGGTGGCGCGGCTGTGGCCCGGGTGCCAGGGCAGGATGACGGTGGGTACCGCCCAGACCGGAAAGCCCAGTGTCTCGAGCGCGAAGACCGCGGCGCGGTTGCCGACCGAGCCGCGGGCGACATGGCTGGAGATGACGATGACCGCACGCGGCGCGCCGGTTTTTTCTGCATTCATGGAAGTCGATTCCTAACCGCCCCGCGTGGCGACATACACCAGCCAGGCCAACAGCCCAATGGCGATGATGAGGCCGAGCGTTCGGCCAATGCGGGTGCCCCAAACTTCGATCGGATCGGATCGGTCGGCATCCGCGGCGGTCACGTGGTCGCGCGCGCCCTTCGCGGTGCGGGTGATGAACGATGCGCCGCCCGGCGCCGTCTCGCGCGCCACGCGCTCGAGGATGCGGCGCGATTCGCTTTCGTCGTCCCGGCGCTCGGTCATGGCAAATGTCCTTTCCTGTCGGGAGCTTAGCGTGTTCGTGCAAGCATTCACAGGGGTTCACGGCCGGCCAGAAGCAACATCACGGCCGGGTCATTTTCTTGCGCGCGGATTGTGCTATTGCTTCGCATGCAACTTTGACCCGAGGGACCAATCATGTTTGCCCAGCGCCTTTCCTTACCCTCCGCTTTTCGTAGCTTGCCTGCCTTGCTGATGATGGCTTTCGTGCTGCCGCTGCTTGCCGGCTGCGGCTACAACACCATCCCGACGGCGGAGGAGAACGCCAAGGCGGCCTGGAGCGAGGTGCTGAACCAGTATCAGCGCCGCGCCGATCTGATCCCGAACCTTGTCGAGACGGTCAAAGGCTATGCGTCGCATGAGAAGGACACGCTCGACGCGGTCGTCGAGGCGCGCGCCAAGGCAACGCAGATCACGGTGACGCCGGATACGCTGAAGGATCCGGAAGCCCTCAAGAAGTTCCAGGATGCCCAGGCTGGGCTGACGGGCGCGCTGTCGCGGCTGATCGCGGTGTCGGAAAACTATCCCGACCTCAAGGCCAACCAGAATTTCCTGGCGCTGCAGGCGCAGCTCGAAGGCACGGAAAACCGCATCGCGGTGGCGCGCCGCGACTACATCCAGGCGGTCAAGGACTACAATCTGACGCTGAGGACCTTCCCCTCGGTGCTGTGGGCGACCTTCTGGTTCCGCGGCAACGAGCCGTTCGCCAACTTCACCGTCGAGGAAGACAAGATGCAGGTGCCGAAGGTGAATTTCGGCACGAGCACGAAGCAGGGCGGGTGAACTGACCTAATAGATCGAGCCTGCTGGCCTTGCGCTCCGTCCCACCCCCCTCTGTCCTGCCGGACATCTCCCCCGCAAGGGGGGAGATTGGCCGTCATCTGTCCTTTCGCCAATTTCCGTCGTCTGAGGGAGATGGCCGGCGGCGAAGCTGCCAATCTCCCCCCTTGCGGGGGAGATGGCCGGCAGGCCAGAGGGGGGTGCGCAGGAACACCTTCATTGGCGGCTTGCTTAGCCTCCTCTTCTTCCTCCTCCCGCTCGCAGCCCTTGCCGCCGACCTCCCCGCCCTTACCGGCCGCGTCGTCGACAATGCCGGCATCATCGATGCCGGCACACGCGCGGCGCTGACCCAGAAACTCGCCGATTTCGAGAAGAAAGGCTCCGACCAGATCGTCGTCGCCACCATCCCCAGCCTCGGCGGCGAGGAGATCGAGCCCTACGCCAACCGGCTGTTCCGGTTCTGGAAGCTCGGCCAGGCCAAGGAGAACAACGGCGTTCTGCTTATCGTGGCGCCGAACGACCGCAAGATGCGCATCGAGGTCGGCTATGGGCTGGAAGGCACGCTGACCGACCTGCACACCAAGCTGATCATCGAGAACGACATGGTGCCGGCCTTCCGCGCCGGCGACTTCTCCGGCGGCATTTCAAAGGCCGTCGACGACATGATCATGGTGCTGGAGGGCAATCCGGAGGAGCTGGAAGCGCGCGGCAAGCGCAACGAGCAGGCACCGTTCAATTCCGACGATCTGTTCTTCGCCATCTTCATCACCATCTGGGCGCTGATCTTTTTCGGCAGCATCGCGCTGACGGTGCTGCCGCCGATCTTCGGCCAGAAGATCGGACCGGGCCGCTATCGCTGGCTCGGCATGACCTTCGAGCCGGGACGGCGATCCTCCGGAGGTGGCGGCGGCTGGTCGTCGGGCGGCGGAGGCTGGTCCTCTGGCGGCGGTGGCGGCGGGTTTTCCGGCGGCGGCGGCTCGTCGGGCGGCGGCGGTTCTTCGGGGAGCTGGTGAGGACCATGGCAACGCGACCGATCAGCCCTGAGGACCATGACCGCATCGCCGGCGCGATCCGCGCCGCCGAGGCGAGGACGGACGGCGAGATCTACTGCGTCGTTGCGCAAACCAGCGACGGCTATTTCTTTCCGGCCGCGTTCGCGGCGGCTATAGCCACGCTCATCGTCAGTCTCGCGGTGGCCTATGGGCTGGAAGCCTGGTGGTTGACCATCCGCCTGCCGCATTTCGTGCTTGCCCAGCTTCTGTCGCTGGGCTGCATGCTCGCGCTTCTATGGGCGCTGCCTGGCTGGCGCATCCATCTTGTGCCGAGGCGGCTGCGCTACCAGGCGGCGCATGCCAACGCGATGAAGCAGTTCCTGGCCCGCAACGTCCACCGCACGAGCGCGCGCACCGGCGTGCTGATCTTCGTCTCGATCGCCGAGCGCTATGCCGAAATTGTCGCCGACAGCGGCATCGATGCCAAGGTCGGCCAGCATGTCTGGGATGGCGTTGTGCGGGACCTCACAAGGCACGCCGGCGACGACCGGCTCGCCGATGGTTTCGTCAAGGCGATCGAATCAGTAGGCGCGGTGCTTGCCGAGCATTTCCCGGTCACCGCCGGCGACGCCAACGAGCTTGACGACCACCTCGTCGAAATCTGACAGGGCCTAGGCTGCAAACCCTGGCTTTGACGGCGGCGCGAGGCGGTTTTCAGCGCTTCCGGCGCCGACAAGTTGGCCTGTGCGAAAGCGCGGGCGCGACGGAGCGGACTCTTTGCAATCGGGCGACGCGGGTTTATGGTTAACCAATCATGAACACGCTGACGATCGATATCAGGAAAGCCGACCCTCGCGATGCAGCCGCCATCGCCGAAGTGCATCAGGAGGCATGGCGCGGCGCCTATTCCGGTATCATCCCGCATCGCACGTTGACCGCCATGATCAACCGCCGCGGCCCCGACTGGTGGGCGAACGCGATTCGCAAGGCGGCAACGGTGCTGGTCGTCGAAATCGGCGGCACGATCGCCGGCTATGCCACGATCGGCAAGAACCGCGCCCGCGAGCTGAGGCAGCAGGGCGAGATCTACGAGCTTTACCTGCGCCCGGAATATCAGGGCATCGGGCTCGGCAGCCGGCTGTTCAAGGCGGCGCGGACGCGCCTGGCCGACCACGGCCTCAGAGGCCTGGTGGTGTGGGCGCTGGAAGACAATTACAACGCTTTAGCCTTCTATGCCGGCAATGGCGGCCGCGATATCGCCGAAGGCGTCGAGGTCTTCGAGCAGAAGGCGCTGAAGAAGGTGGCTTTCGTCTGGGAATGACGGGCGCCGCCTGATAAGCGTCGTTCTTCCAAGACCGCTGCGCACGTCGGGTGACACGCATCAGGTTACAATCCATCACAAAGTGTGCGCTTCCATCAGCGTTCAGCACCATTCGCCGCATTGCACCATGACGCGTGTCCCGCTATCGGTCTGACAAGATCGAGAGGGATTTTGAGCCATGCGTATCGCAGCGATTTCCACCGGAAAGAACCCGCCTGAAGACGTCAACGTCATCATCGAGGTGCCGATCGGCGGCGAGCCGATCAAATATGAGATGGACAAGGAGGCCGGCACGCTGTTCGTCGACCGCTTCCTGCACACCTCGATGCGCTATCCCGGCAATTACGGTTTCGTGCCGCACACGCTTTCCGGCGACGGCGACCCGATCGACGTCCTGGTCTGCAACACGCGCGCGCTGGTGCCGGGCTGTGTCATCAATGTGCGGCCGATCGGCGTGCTGATCATGGAAGACAATGCCGGCCAGGACGAGAAGGTGATCGCGGTTCCCTCGCCCAAGCTCACGCTGCGCTACGAGAACGTCACCGAATACACCCACCTGCCTGACATCACGCGCCAGCAGGTGCAGCACTTCTTCGAGCACTACAAGGACCTCGAGCCCGGTAAATGGGTCAAGATCGAGGGCTGGCACGATTCCAAATACGCCAAGAAGATGATCGTCGACGCGATCGAGCGGGCGAAGGCGGCGAAGTAGGCGATCTCATTTTGAGCTTGATCTTGCCCAAAAACCGGTTCCCACTTTTTGGGATCAAGCTCTAATTATCCACCCGGCCGAAGTCCGGCACTTTGCCGATCACTTCGCGCTTGTCCTTGCCGCAGGCAAAGCCCTTCGCCTTTTCGTCGGCGAGCTTGCGCGCCTGGTCGTTGGCTTGGGGGTTGCCGGTGGCGAGCACCAGGCCGACCGTGCAGCCCTCGTGCTCTTCCGGCTGCGCCACCTTGGCGACGACCAGCACCTCGGTCGGCTTGTTCTCGGCGTCGGGACTGCTGATCTCGCGACGGTGAATGACGGCGAAGGGCACCGCCTTGTCGCCGTTGGTTTCGATCCGCCACTCGACCTTCGGACCGGAGGTGTTGAGCCCGGAAAAACTCTCCCAGACGGCGGTCATGTCGTCGGAGGGAAAGCCGTAATAAACGGACTCGCGGGCATCGTCATAGCCGATCAGCACCGGATAGCCGCGATAGCCGGCACAGGCGAGGCTCGCCCAGTCGCCGTCGCCTTCCTCCGACTGCGCATAGGTCACGCAGTCCTTCTTCCAGTCGAGATCGGTATAGGCGCTGGAAATGTCGCCGGCATGCGCCGCCTGGCAGAAACCGGCGAGGGCAAGCGGGATCAGAAGCGCACGCATGGCGAGGTGTCTCCGATGGAGGTACGTGAGCGTAGCGTCAAAACTGACGCGGGCCTAGGGCGCGGCGGCTGCCAAGCGCCCGTTGTCGGCGTCTGCGCCGCCCCTCATCCGCCTGCCGGCACCTTCTCCCCGTATAGTGACGGGGAGAAGGGAGCTGGGGCGGCCTCGGCACCCTTCCTTCAACGCTGGCGATTGGCGAAATCGCCGGCGGGAGCGCCCCTCTCCCCGTGACTATACGGGGAGAGGATGCCGGCAGGCAGGTGAGGGGCAGCGCCCAAGCTCGAGATTGTTATTTCTTCAGACTGGCTTCGATCAGGAGATCGGCGTTGCGGGCGACCGATGCCGCCGGTCCGCCGAGCCCGAAAAGCTGGCCGCTGATATAGGCGCCCTCGATCAGCAGCAGCAGCCCGTCGCCGAGCGTGTCGGAATCGCTGGCGCCCATCGCCGCCGCCATGGCGCGCAGGCGCCGGCGCAGCTCCATTTTGTTGTTCTCGCTCACCACCCGCGCAGGATGCCCGTGCTCGGGATATTCGACCGCCGCGTTGGTCATGCCGCAGCCGCGATAGTCCGGTTTCTGCGTGCGTTTGCCGACGCGGGTCAGGAAAGCGATGATCTGGGCGCGCGGGTTGCCCGGATGCGCGTCGACGGCCTCGTCGAAGCGCTCCCAGAATTCGAGGTCGTACTTGCGCAGATAGGAGGCCGCGAGCTCGTCCTTGGACGGAAAGCTGCGGTAGAGGCTGGGCTTGGTGACGCCGGCGCGCCTGACGATCTCGTCGACGCCGATCGCCCGGATGCCCTCGCGATAAAAAAGATCGCGCGCCACGTCGAGGATCTTGTCGGCGGCCTTCGGCGCCGGCGCGGCACGGGCCTCATTCACCGACGCTTCAATTTTATTGTCCGATGGCATTCAACAAACTCGCTTGACAATGTTACTGACCGGTACGTATGCATGGCGCCATCCCATTGCAACGTACCGGTCAGTAACATGATAGCTCAGTCCCGTCCGTTTGGCCAGCGCTACGCCTTTGTCGTCGTCGCCGTCATTTTCCTCTGCCTGCTGATCGCCGCCGGGCTTCGCTCGGCACCTTCCGTGATGATGCTGCCGCTGGAGGCGAGCTTCGGCTGGCGGCGCGATGTCATCTCGTTGTCCGCCGGCGTCGGCATTCTGCTTTACGGCCTGACCGGTCCTTTCGCCGCGGCACTGATGGAGCGCATCGGCTTGCGCCGCACGTTGCTTGCCTCGCTGCTGATCATGTCGGGCTCGACGGCGCTCAGCCTGTTGATGACCGAGCCATGGCATCTCTTCATCACCTGGGGCGTGTTTTCCGGCATCGGCTCGGGCGCGGTGGCGAGCGTGCTCGGCGCCACCATCGTCAATCGCTGGTTCAAGACCAATCGCGGCCTGATGATGGGCCTGATGTCGGCTTCGAGCGCCACCGGCATGCTGGTGTTCCTGCCGCTGATCGCCTCGCTGGCGCAGGCCGGCGGCTGGAAGCCGGTGGCGATCGCCGTTGCCATTGCCACTGCTGCGCTTGTGCCCATCGTCTTCCTGCTGGTGCCGGAACGCCCGGCCTCGATTGGCCAGGTGCGTTTCGGCGCCGACGCTGACGATGTGCCGCCGGTATCGCCGGCCTCGCAGGGCAATTTCCTGACGCATACGCTCTCCACGCTGCGCCGTGCCGCGGGTACCAGGGTGTTCTGGTATTTGTTCGCCACTTTCTTCGTGTGCGGCTTCACCACCAACGGCCTCGTCGGCACGCATCTCATCGCCTTCTGCGGCGACATGGGCATCGGCGAAGTGCAGGCTGCCGGGCTGCTGTCGATGATGGGCATCTTCGACCTGATCGGCACGACGCTGTCCGGCTGGCTCACCGACCGCTTCGATCCGCGCAAGCTGCTCGGCGTCTATTATGCGGTGCGCGGCCTGTCGCTGATCTATCTGCCCTATTCCGGCTTCTCGGCAGTCAGCTTGATCATCTTCGCCGTGCTCTACGGGCTCGACTGGATCGCCACCGTGCCGCCGACGCTCAGGCTCGCCAACGAAGCCTTCGGCGACCGCAGCGGACCGATCGTCTTCGGCTGGATCGTCGCCGGCCACCAGGTGGGCGCGGCAGCGGCCGCCGCTTTCGGCGGCACGATGCGTGAACTGCAGGGCAATTACGAGCTCGCCTTCATGATCGCCGGCATGACGGGCATCGCCGCGGCGTGTATTTCGCTGTTGATCAATACGAGCAAGCCGGCGTTCGAGCCGGAGCCGCAGGCGGCTTGAGGCACGGCTTCCCCTTCTCCCCTTGTGGGAGAAGGTGTCGCCGCAGGCGACGGATGAGGGGTGTTCCAGGGAAAGCCGACGTCTCACTCCGCTGGAACACCCCTCATCCGTCTCGGCGCTGCGCGCCGATCCACCTTCTCCCACAAGGGGAGAAGGGTATGCCTGTTCACTGTTATCAAAACTTCATGGTTCCGATATGCGCCTGAAACATTGAGGCGTGAGCTTGGCGGTCCCGTTCAACGCCATCCGGAGACCGCCATGAACAAGATCTCGTTGACCCGCCGCGCTTTCATCACCTCAGCCAGCGCCTTCGGCCTTGTCGGCGCCTCCGGGCTCGCGCTGCCCTACTATTCCCGCGCCAGTCAGCGCCCGGCCTTCACCCACGGCGTCCAGTCCGGCGATGTCGACGCCACCTCGGGCATGGTCTGGACCCGCACGGACCGCCCGGCGCGCGTCATGTACGAAGTGTCGACGACTGAGAGCTTCGCCGATGCGACGAGGCTTGCGCCGCTCGATACCTCGCCGGCCAGCGACTATACGGTGAAACGGCTGCTCACCGACCTAGCCTCCGACCAGGACATCTTCTACCGCATGACTGCGGCCGACCTTTCCGACATCAACGCCGTCTCCGAGCCGATCGTCGGCCGCTTCCGCACCGCGCCGGCCTCCAAGCGCGACGTGCGCTTCGCCTGGTCGGGCGACACCGCCGGCCAGGGCTGGGGCATCGACGAGACCGGCATGAAGACCTACTCGACCATCGCCAAACACACGCCGGACTTCTTCCTGCATTCCGGCGACACGATCTATGCCGACGGCGCCATGAAGGACGAGGTCGACCTGCCCAGCGGCGGCAAGTGGAAGAACGTCGTCATGATCGACGGCAAGCGCAAGGTGGCCGAGACGCTGGACGAGTACCGCGACCAGTGGAAATACAACATGATGGACAAGCACGTGCTGGGCCTCTCCGCCATCTGCCCGACCTTCTATCAGTGGGACGATCACGAGGTGCTGAACAACTGGTCGGATTCGAAGAACCTGACGGCCGACAACCGCTACACGGAAAAATCCATCCATGTGCTCTCGGCTCGCGCGGCGCGCGCCTTCCACGAGATGACCACCATCCGCTACGAGCCGTCGGAGCCGGGCCGCGTCTACCGCAGAATAGCTTACGGCCCGCTGCTCGATGTCTTCTTCCTCGACATGCGTTCCTATCGCGGCCCGAACGGCCCGGACATGGAGGAAACGCTGACGCCGAAGTCGCGCATGCTCGGCGAGCAGCAGACCAAGTGGCTGAAGCGGGAACTGGCGAATTCCAAGGCGACGTGGAAGATCATCGCCGCCGACATGCCGCTCGGCCTCATCGTCTGGGACGACGCGGCCAAGAAGGCCGGCGCCGAGGCGGTCAGCAACGGCGACAATGGCGCGCCGAAGGGGCGCGAGCTCGAATTCGCGGACCTGCTGCGCTACATCAAGAACGCCGGCATCACCAACACGGTGTGGCTCACCGCCGACGTGCACTACACGGCGGCGCACTACTACAATCCGGACAAGGCCAAGTTCCAGGATTTCAATCCGTTCTGGGAGTTCGTCTCCGGCCCGATCCACGCCGGCACGTTCGGCCCCAACGATTTCGACATGACCTTCGGTCCGGAGCTGAAATTCATCAAGGCGCCGACCGCCGAGCAGGGCCAGAACCTGCCGCCGTCGGCCGGGCTGCAGTTCTTCGGTCTGGTCGATATTTCCGGCGCCACCGAGCAGCTCACCGTGCGGCTGATGGATCGCGACGACAACGAGCTTTATAAGGTCACGCTCGACCCGGTGCGGTCGGCATAGGAGATTCTACACTTCGGAGCGTTGCGGCGATGCAGAATTTTGACGTTGGAGGGACAGCACCCCCCTCTGTCCTGCCGGACATCTCCCCCGCAAGGGGGGAGATTGGCAGCTCCGCCGCCGGAGCGTTTTCTGCAACGTTGGCGATTGGCGAAAGCCGGGGCGACATCTGATCTCCCCTCTTGCGGGGGAGATGCCCGGCAGGGCAGAGGGGGGTGTGCCGGAGTGCTACCCTTGCCAGATAGCCGTCGCGAAGATCAATCCGGATAGCAGGTCGCGGGAATGTTCGGCCAGACGGCAGTGTCGCAGTTGGCCGCCTTCTGACGCTGCTTGAAAGCGGCGCTGACCGGGCCGGTGACGATCGGGTCGACGCCGTCAGGGGCGTCGGCGAACATCTGCTGCGCGGTCCTGGCGTCGGGCGGCTGGATGGAACCGGTCTCTCTCAGAGCCGTGGCCGACTGCGCCACACCGGCCGCAAGCAGCACGCCAAGCGCCGCCCATGCGAAAACCGGACGCAATCTGGACATCTGATCGGTCATGAACATCGAACTGCCCGGCCCCTCAAAGGTTCCGCCTTGGTTAACAGAATCATTTCACACCAAGACGTTTAAGAATCAGTGACCATGTATTTGGGGCGGGGCCTCCCCTTTCGCAATTGCGAAAAACCTTGTATGAGCCGCGCAACCGAAAAAGGCGGCGCTTTTGGGCCTGCTGCCTGCAACGCTCCCGAGACCAGACAAATGAACCTCCGCAATATCGCGATCATCGCGCATGTCGACCATGGGAAAACCACCCTCGTCGACCAGCTTCTCAAACAGTCCGGCGCCTTCCGCGACAACCAGCGCGTCGCCGAACGCGCCATGGATTCCAACGACCTCGAAAAGGAACGCGGCATCACCATCCTGGCGAAGGCGACCTCGGTCGACTGGAAGGGCACCCGCATCAACATCGTCGACACGCCCGGACACGCCGACTTCGGCGGCGAGGTCGAGCGCATCCTGTCGATGGTGGATTCAGCGATCGTGCTGGTCGACGCCGCCGAAGGGCCGATGCCGCAGACCAAATTCGTCGTCGGCAAGGCGCTCAAGGTGGGCTTGAGGCCGATCGTCGTCATCAACAAGATCGACCGCCCCGATGCCCGCCATATCGAGGTGGTCAACGAGGTGTTCGACCTGTTCGCCGCGCTCGACGCCACCGACGAGCAGCTCGATTTCCCGATCCTCTACGGTTCGGGCCGCGACGGCTGGGTGTCGGAAAACCCGGAAGGCCCGAAGGACCAGGGACTGGCGCCGCTGTTCGACCTCGTCGTCAAGCATGTGCCGGCGCCGACCGTGCATCCCGGTCCATTCCGCATGATCGGCACCATCCTGGAAGCCAATCCGTTCCTCGGCCGCATCATCACCGGACGCATCGAGTCCGGCACGCTGAAGCCCAATCAGGCGGTCAAGGTGCTGCACCACGACGGCACGCAGATCGAGACCGGACGTATCTCGAAAATCCTCGCCTTCCGCGGCCTCGAGCGCCAGCCGATCGAGGAAGCGCAGGCGGGCGACATCGTGGCGATCGCCGGCCTCTCCAAAGGCACGGTCGCCGATACGTTCTGCGACCCGACGGTGACCGAGCCGCTGCACGCGCAGCCGATCGATCCGCCGACGGTGACGATGTCCTTCCTGGTCAACGACAGCCCGCTTGCCGGCACCGAGGGCGACAAGGTGACCAGCCGCGTCATCCGCGACCGGCTGCTGCGCGAGGCCGAAGGCAATGTCGCGCTGAAGATCGAGGAATCGCCGGAGAAGGATTCCTTCTTTGTCTCCGGCCGCGGCGAATTGCAGCTTGCGGTGCTGATCGAGACGATGCGTCGCGAGGGCTTCGAGATCGCCGTGTCGCGGCCGCGCGTCGTCATGCAGAAGGGCGATGACGGCCAGTTGCTGGAGCCGGTCGAAGAAGTCGTCATCGACGTCGACGAGGAGCATGCCGGCGTCGTCGTGCAGAAGATGTCGGAGCGCAAGGCCGAGATGGTCGAGCTGCGCCCCTCCGGCGGCAACCGCCAGCGCCTCGTCTTCCACGCGCCGACGCGCGGCCTGATCGGCTACCAGTCGGAGCTGTTGACCGACACGCGCGGCACCGCCGTGATGAACCGGCTGTTCCACGCGTATCAGCCGTACAAGGGTGAATTGCCCGGCCGCACCAACGGCGTGCTGATCTCCAACGAACAGGGCGAGTCGGTCGCCTACGCGATGTGGAACCTGGAAGACCGCGGTCCGATGATCATCGATCCGGGCGTCAAGGTGTATCAGGGCATGATCATCGGTATCCATAGCCGCGACAACGACCTGGAAGTGAACGTGCTGAAGGGCAAGAAGCTCACCAACATCCGTGCCGCCGGCAAGGACGAGGCGGTGAAGCTGACGCCGCCGGTGCGCATGACGCTGGAGCGCGCGCTGGCCTGGATCCAGGACGACGAGCTTGTCGAGGTGACGCCGAAGACCATCCGGCTCAGGAAGCTCTATCTCGATCCGAACGAGCGCAAGCGCTTCGAGAAGTCGGCCAAGGTGTTGGGCGCAGCGTAAGCCTTTTTCGCAAGCGGTCATTTGAGGGAGGGGGCATTGCTCCCTCCCTTTTCGTTTCATCCGCATGCGGCCGAGACGATGGCGTCGCGGTCGGCTTCGCTGGAAAGATCGATGCGGACCGCCATGCCGTCGCGCGGCGGCCTGCGCAAGGCCCTGGCGCCGTCAGGTTCGACAGCGAGCGTGCGCCGCTCTTCCCAATTCTGCAGTCTCGACCGCGAGATGCCGAGTTCGCCGGCAAGCAGACGGTCGAGGCGCAAAGGCGTCGCGGCGTCGAGCCGAAGTGCGAGCCAAAGCGCGACAGCGCTTTCCGGCCTGCCATTCAGAAGCTCCTTTCGGATCGAGACATCCGGAAATTCCTCGATCCGTCCGATCCGGCTCCGTAGTGCCGTGGCATTGAAAGCATGGCTGCGCACGAGCGCCGGATCGTTGCTCTCGAGCGCCGCCAGCAGCGCCGGTTCGATGTTGCGGCGGTTGCAGCGCTCAAAAATGGTGCGGTTCCAGGAATTGTCGCAGTCCGTGCAGCGGTAGATCAGCCAGGCATCGATGCGCTTGCCGTTGGCGTTGACGCGGAATCTGCCGCTGCATCGATAGGGTCTGATACCGCCGCAGCGGTTGCAGTTGATGAGAGGTCGAGGCGCGATTTTCGGCGCGATCGCCCAGCGGATACGCAACAGTCCAGACATGCCGGTAGGCCCTTCCCGTCGGGAAGTCCGTCAGGCCGGCGATGTCCGAGATGCCCGCGCGGGCACGGTGTGGCGAAAGGCTGTTTTGTTGGATGTCAGGCGTCGGCGCGGATTGCGCGACAGCGGCTCAGCAATGCCAAACCGGTCTCGAAACCGCCCGCCTGAAGAACACATGAAAATGATACAGGTGCCGCCAAAGCTGCGCCTGCGGTGCTTTCGGGGAGTAGACGAGACCGGCGATTACTGAGGCAAAGTGAAGCTCGAAATGGATGTCGGGACGGTTCTTCTAGCCGCGCGATGGCGGAGGAGCAAGAGTCCGCTTGGCTGGGGGCGATGGCTCAGAGCCAGCTACTTCGGATGCTTGCGCTGCCCCTCATCCGCCTGCCGGCACCTTCTCCCCGTCACTAATACGGGGAGAGGATGCCGGCAGGCGGATGAGGGGCAGCGCCGACACTGCTTCATAGGGG
>NZ_RZSC01000439.1:0-4934 GCF_003998155.1 Mesorhizobium sp. M1E.F.Ca.ET.063.01.1.1 | reverse complement strand
GGCATGAGCATCGAGGCGTTCAAGTCGATCTTCTGGTGGGAATGGGTGCATCGCATCCTTGCGCGCAGCGTCGGCGCCGTCTTTGCCCTTCCACTCCTGTTCTTCTGGGCAACACGCCGCATAGAGCGCGGCCTCGGGCCGAAGCTGTTAGGCATCCTCCTGCTCGGAGCCCTGCAGGGCGCCATCGGCTGGTGGATGGTGGCTTCGGGGCTGGTCGACCGCGTCTCGGTCAGCCAGTACCGGCTGGCCACGCATCTGACGATCGCGGCGCTGATCTACACCGCCACCATGGTGGTCGCGCGAGGGTTGGCGCCCCACTCCGAGCGCGCCGCCGACCGCTCGACGCAGCGGCTTGCCGGCTTCATCGTGCTTTTGGCGCTGATCCAGATCTATCTCGGCGGGCTGGTTGCCGGCCTCCACGCCGGCTTGAGCTACAACACATGGCCGCTGATGGACGGAAAGGTGATCCCGGCTGATCTCTTCTTGCTGAAACCCGCCTGGCTGAACTTCTTCGAGAATCCGAAGACGGTGCAGTTCGTGCACCGGCTCGGCGCCTACGCGCTCTTTGTGGTGTCGCTCTGGCATATGATCGCCACGTGGCGGCGCCAGCCCGCCACGACGCATGCCCGCCGCGCCACGCTGCTGTTCCTACTGGTGCTGGTGCAGGCCTCGATCGGCATCGGCACGCTCTTGATGCAGGTGCCGTTGCACATGGCGTTGACCCACCAGGGCTTCGCGCTGATCGTGCTCGGCTTTGCCGCCGCGCATTGGCGCGGCACCAAGGGCGCTTATCCGCTGCCGACCGAGATCGCTGTCAGAAGCTGAAGCGCACCTTGTGCATCGCCGCTCAGTGCTTGATGCCGAGCATCAGGTCCAGGTTCTGCACGGCGGCCCCGGAGGCACCCTTGCCGAGATTGTCGTAAACGGCGAGCAGAAGCGCCTGCGCACGCTCGTCATTGGCGAACACATAGACCTTCATCCGATTGGTGCCGTTATAGACCTCCGGATCGATCTCCGGCATGCGCTCCATATGCGTATAGGGCGCGACCTCGACCACGCCGCCATCGATCGAGGCGTAGTGGTCGGCGATCGCCGCATGAAGCTCCGCGCCTGTCGGCACGCGGTCGAGGCCGCCGAGCTGCAGCGGCACCACCGTGATCATGCCTTGCGCGAAATTGCCGACCGCCGGCTGCATGATCGGATCATGCGTCAGCTTCGCATAGGTCCTGAGCTCCGGCACATGCTTGTGCTGCAGCGTCAGGCCATAGGGCAGGAACTCGGGCGCATCCTCGCCCTTGCCGACATAGTCCTCGATCATTGGGCGGCCGCCGCCGGAATAGCCGGAAATGCCGTTGACGGTGATCGGAAAATCGGCGGGCAACAGGCCGGCGGAAACCAGCGGACGCAGCGTTGCGATCGGCCCCTGCGGCCAGCAGCCGGGATTGGCGATCCGTTTGGAATTGGCGATCTTTTTCGCCTGATCCTTGTCCATTTCGGCAAAGCCATATTCCCAGCCCTCGGCCACGCGATGCGCGGTCGAGGCATCGATCACCTTGGTCGTGTCGTTCTCGATCAGCGACACGCTTTCCTTGGCGGCGGCATCCGGTAGGCAGAGGATCGCGACATCGGCGGCATTGAGGAATTCGGCCCTGGCCGCGGCTTCCTTGCGGCGCTCCGCGGGTATGGAGATGATCTCCAGGTCGCCGCGGTCGGCCAGCAGCGCCCTGATCTGCAGGCCTGTCGTGCCATGCTCGCCGTCAATGAAGATTTTCGGTTTCATCGGTTACAAAATTCCCTGCGATTTCAAGGCTATATGCCGTTAGCGTTATGTAGAACGGCATGAGTGCCGTTGTTCAGGTCATCGAGCCGCGCCTTCCGTTCGGCCACCAGGCCAAGATAGTGCATGGCAATGATCGATCCGGCGATCGCCGTAATATCGGCATGATCATAGGCCGGCGCAACCTCGACGACGTCAGCGCCGACGATATCGACCTGGCCGAGCTGGCGCAGCGTCGAGAGCATCTTGGCCGAGGACGGGCCGCCGGCCACCGGCGTGCCGGTGCCGGGCGCGAAGGCCGGGTCGAGGCAGTCGATGTCGAAGGTGAGGTAGGTCTTCCTGCCGCCGGTCCGGTCGACGATAGCATAGGCGATGTCGGAGGCGCGCATTTCCTCGACCTCGTGGCCGTAGAGGATCTTGATGCCGAACGTGTCCGGCGCATGCGTGCGAATGCCGATCTGGATCGACCGGTCGGGATCGATGATGCCTTCTTTCACGGCGCGGGCGACGAAGGAGCCGTGATCGATGCGCTTGCCGTCATCCGGCCAGGTGTCCTGATGCGCGTCGAACTGCACCAGCGCCAGCGGCCCGTGGATAGCCGCATGCGCCTTGAGCAGCGGCCAGGTGACGAAATGGTCGCCGCCCAGCGTCAACAGGAAGGCGCCTGATTTCAAGATTTTGGCCGCCTCGCGCTCGATCGCGCCAGGGGTCTTCTGATGATTGCCGCTGTCGAGCAGACAATCGCCATAGTCGATCACCGCGAGCTGTTCGAACAGGTCGCGCGAGAACGGATATTGCGGATCGTTGTCGAGGATCGCCGAAGCGCGGCGGATCGCCTGCGGCCCAAAGCGAGCGCCCGGCCGGTTGGTGACGGCGGCGTCGAAGGGGATGCCCCACACGACGGCGTCCGCGCCCTTTACGTCCTTCGTGTACTTGCGCCGCATGAACGACAGCGCGCCGGCATAGGTCGGCTCGAACGATGCGCCCGTCTTGGAACGGGCGGTGAAGGCGTGGTCGATCTCTTTGTTCGCCATTACGGGTCCTCGGTTGTCATCGGGGCAGCACTACAGAACCGGCACGCAACATGCCAGTCACAGCTTGCGGAGACGGAATGGCGCTCGCCGAGTGCCATGGCAACACAGGATTTGTATCATTATGACCGAGGCCGCCTTGCTCAACCTCGCACCTGCTCCGGCGGCAACCCGAACCGGCACGGCGGCCGGCGAGCGCTTCCTGGTGCTCGATTCCTGGCGCGGCATCTGCGCGCTGCTGGTGGCGCTGTTCCATTTTCCCACGACGTCGATAATCTCCCAGAGCGCCTTTGTCGGCGGCTCCTATCTGTTCGTCGATTTCTTCTTCGTGCTTTCCGGTTTCGTCATCGCCAGCTCCTACAGCGGCCGGCTGAGCGAGCCGGGTGAGATTGCCCGTTTCGCGCTGGTGCGCTTTGGCCGCATCTACCCGCTGCATCTTTCGATGCTTGCCGCTTTCGTCGCCTTCGAGGCGATGCGGCTCGCCCTGCCGGCACTGCATGGAACCGGTGCCGCGCCCTTCACCGCAGGCTTTGATCTGAGAAGTCTTGTCGCCAATCTCTTCCTGCTGCAGGGCATGGGGGTGGAGGAGCATCTGACCTGGAACGCGCCGAGCTGGAGCATTTCGGCCGAGTTCTTCACCTATCTGCTGTTTGCCGGCGTGGTGCTCGCGACCGGCCGGCGCGCCTGGATATGGTTCGCCGCCGCGGCCGTCACGGCGCCTTTCTTCCTGCTTGGCTTCTCGACCCGTCATATGGACGTGTCCTTCGATTTCGGCTTCATCCGCTGCCTTTACGGCTTCTCGCTCGGCGCGCTGCTGGCCTGGTTTCAGCACGATTCCATTGCAGAGGCGCGACAGGCGATGGCAGGCGCAGGGCGCATTGCCTGGATGATGGCCGAGCTCGCCATGGTCGCGGCGATCGGGCTGTTCGTTTCGGTCGCCGGATCGAACGACGCCGGGATCGCCGCGCCCGTCGTCTTCGCTCTGGCGCTCTATCTCTTCGCGCATGAGGGCGGCTTGATCAGCGCGCTGCTCTCAAGCCGGCCGATGCTGCTGCTCGGCTCGCTCTCCTACTCGATCTACATGGTCCACATCTTCGTCCAGGGCCGCATGATCAATGTCGGCGGCCTCCTCGAGCGCAAGCTCGGGCTTGGCATTGTCGGCGACATGACGTTGCGCGGCGATCAGGTGACCGGCTTCGGCGTCGGCTCGCCATGGATCGGCTTCGCCGCGATCATAGCAATGTTGATCGCCGTCATCGTCGCATCCTGGTTCACCTGGCGCTTCGTCGAAATGCCGGCGCTGGCCTGGTTCCGTCGATTTGCCAAGCGGATTTGAGACGCCTTCGGCTTAACAGCTAGCCGGCTTCGTTCACCACCCTGTCATGGGCATCGCCTAACCGGGACCCGACCCGGAACGGAGCGATTCCCCGATGCGAACACTCTGGCTGAGCCTTTTTCTGTCCGCCACCCTTGCGGCCGTCTCCGGCCAAAGCTTAGCCGGCGAGACACGCGCTGCCCAAATCCTCGACCGTTTCGAACACGCCAACCAGTGGCGCGACCATGTGATGATCGCCGCCCACCGCGCCGGCAGCATGCAGGCCGGCAAGAGGCTTTATGCCGAGAACTCGCTTGCCGCGGTCGAGGGCTCGATCGCCATCGGCGCCGAGATCGTCGAGGTTGATATCCGTCGCTCGAAGGACGGCGAATTTGTCGTCATGCATGACAGCTGGTTGGACCGCACGACGACCTGCAGGGGCGAGGTGGGCAGCTTCACGCTGGCAGAGCTGAAAAAATGCCGGCTGGTGGTCGAAGGCACGGGCGCCGTCACCAACGAGCCGGTGTCGACGCTGCGCGAGATGCTGCTTACGACCAAGGACAGGATCCTGATCAACCTCGACAACAAGCTGGAGGTGACCGACCTGCCGGGAATGATCGCGGTCGCCCGTGATCTCGGCATGGCCGATCAGGTGATCGTCAAGGAAACCCTGTGGAACCGCCAGCGCATCGACGCCGCCAGGGCTGCGCTCGCCCAGGCAGGTAGCGGCTTCCAGTTCATGCCGATCCTTGCCGATGACGCTGTGCACGATGCCGCCTTTGCCGAGGAAGTAGCGCGGGCATTTCCGCTG
>NZ_RZSC01000438.1:0-4955 GCF_003998155.1 Mesorhizobium sp. M1E.F.Ca.ET.063.01.1.1 | reverse complement strand
GGTGGGGCGAGGCCGACCGCCAGGCGCTGGTGGCCGCGCTGAAGGGCTACAATGTCATCGCCGTCTTCCACGGCCATCAGCACGAAGTGCCGATGATCTACCAGCGCGACGGGCTCGACCTCGTCAAGCCGAAGGCGGCCTATATGGGCGGTTTCGCGCTGGCGCGGGTGACTGACGACAATATGGATGTGCTCCTGGGCGAGGCGGCCGGCGACCATGGCGAGGTCGTCTTCACCAACGCCTTTGCGAAGACGTTTGAGACGTGACCGCGGGCCTGCCAATCACATCGCTTTTTTGAGCATGGCTTTCATGTCGCCACAGGCCTTCTGCACCTGGCCCGCAGACTTGTCCGCCATGCCCCTGATTTGCATCACACGGTTTCCGGTGGCCTTGCCTATCGTTAGCCGGACCGAACCTTTGACCTGCTTGGCCAAGCCCAATATTTGATCCATGTTCACCATCTCCGCATCTCCCGGAGATCCAATCCGCGAGAGAAACGGCCAGGTCTGGTTCGCGGTTCCGTATCCGTGTGGTCGGCAGGGCCGGGCCGAGGGGGCGGCTGGCCTGCATAACCCTTGTCTGCTCCGCTATGCGATCACTAAGGTGACACCTGAATCGGGGGAACCGTCTTGGCGAACTTCACTCTCTTCATCGGCAACAAGTGCTTTTCGTCCTGGTCTCTCAGGCCATGGGTGGCGATGAAGCATCTGGAGATCCCCTTCGAGGAAAGCTTCGTGCGCCTGCGCACGCCGGAGACCGCCGCCAACCTTGCCAAGGTCTCGCCGACCGGACTTGTTCCAATCCTGAATCACAATGGCAGGATCGTCTGGGAAACCCTTGCGATCCTTGAATATCTGGCCGACCTCTACCCCGAGAAAAAGCTCTGGCCCGAAGACCTCGGCGCCGGTGCCTTCGCCCGCTCGGTAGCGACCGAGATGCATTCGGGTTTCCGCGAGGTGCGCTATGGCTGGCCGATGAACCTGCGCCGGCCGAAGGCCCATAAGCCGCTCGATGCCGAGGGCGAGGCGCAGCGGGCGCGCATCGAGGCGATCTGGCGGCAATGCCGCGAGCGATATGGCGAGGGCGGCCCGTTCCTGTTCGGCCATTTCACGGCCGCGGACGCCATGTATGCGCCCATCGTCACCCGCTTCGACACCTATGGCGGCGAGCTGGCGCCTGTCACCCGCGCCTATGTCGACGCGGTCCTGGCGACACCGGCGATGCGGCACTGGTACGCCGAAGCCGCCAAGGAGCCTTGGCCGGAGCCGGGACCGCACGAACAGGACTAGGCCAAGGCGAGCCGCTTCGATGTGGAGTTGCGTCAACTGCTCCGATGGCGGGGCTTCAAGAACGTCTCTCGCAGCCTATGTGAGGGAGCGGGCCGGGCTCCTGGAGAACTCTCATGACATCCACAAACTCCCAACTCGCCGGTAAGGTCGCGCTCGTCACCGGCGCCTCGTCCGGCATCGGCGAGGCGACCGCCGCCGCCCTTGCCGCCGCCGGCGCGAAGGTGGCGGTCGCCGCCCGCCGCGTCGATCGCCTGGCGACGCTGGCCGGCCGCATCGAAAAAGCCGGCGGCACGGCGCTGACCATCGAAGCCGACATCGCCAAGGGTGATGACGTCATCGCCATGGTCGACAAGGTCGTTTCCGAATGGGGCCGGCTCGACATCCTCGTCAACAATGCCGGCGTCATGCTGCTTGCGCCGGCGGCTGAAGCCGATCTCGACGACTGGCGGCGCATGATCGAGCTCAACCTGATCGGCTTGATGGCCACCACCAAGGCGGCGTTGCCGCACCTCAAGTCTGCCAAGGGCCATATCGTCAACGTCTCGTCGGTGGCCGGCCGCGTCGCCAATCCCGGCGCCAGCGGCTACTCGGCGACCAAGTTCGGCGTGGTGGCCTTTTCGGAATCGCTGCGCCGCGAGGTCTATGCCGACAAGGTGCGCGTCACCGTCATCGAACCCGGCCTCGTACGCACCGAGCTCGGCGACCACATCACCAATCAGGAATTCAAAGCCGGTCTGGAACACCGCCTTGCCACGATGGAAGCTCTGACCGCCGAAGATATCGCCAACGCCATTCTCTATGCGGTGAGCCAGCCGCCGCGCGTCAACATCAACGAAATCCTGATCCGCCCGACCGATCAGGAGCGTTGAACCAGGCAATGCGGCTGAGCTGCGCCTTTATGGCCGGCCAGGAAATCGGCCACGCTGCCGGCGATCTCTTCCCAGCCCGGCTCCTCCAGCAGCCAATGGGCGTGACGATCGCGGACGCCGAGTTTCGAAATCGAGGCGGAATATGCCGAGGTGATCGGTCACCGGCCTCGAGGACCTCAAGCGCCACCTCAAGGCGATCCTCGATCGCTTTGATCGGCAGGGCGGTTTCGGCATGGACTGAAGGGTCTCTTGCGCCAGCCGAGCTGGCCGGCGCAGTATTAGTCTCGGAGGAGCATCGATGGCCAGCAACGAAGCATCGCGTGAAGCCAAGGCGCCAATGATCTTCCATTGCCGGATGATCCCGCCGCGGCCTGATTTCGCCTTCACCATGACGGAGGAAGAGCAATCGCTGATGAACGCGCATGCCGACTATCTGCGCGGCCAGCTTCGCGCCGGCACGATGATGCTGGCCGGTCCCGTCGCCGATCCAGCCGGACCATGGGGCCTATTGATCCTGCGCGTCGGCAGCGAGGCCGAGGCCAGAGCGGTGACCGACGGCGATCCGGTGGTGCGTTCGGGCCGCGGCTTCCGTTATGAAATCCTGCCGATGATGAGCGCGATCATGTAGGGCGAAAAAAACGCCTCTCGCGCTTTTTACGGCGCGGGAGGCGCTTTTGCCGTCAACCTTTCTCGATTGCTCATGAACTGCTGACGACCAGAAATAACTCGCAGCCGGCGAAAGGGTTCCCGGCAAAATAAAAAATTCTTGTTCGATCGATGCGGGTGGATTCCCGACCTCTGTGCTAGAGGCACTTGCAGCACGAGGATCGCCTTTGCCGCACGACCAATCCCTTCTAATCCTTAGCGATGCATCTGCCGCGTTCGACTGCCAGAGCTGCGGCGCCTGCTGCGCTTATTCGGCCGACTGGCCGCGCTTTTCGACCGAGGAGGACGAACAGCTCGACCGCATTCCGGCCGAACTGGTTGCGGCCGACCACTCCGGCATGCGCTGCGAGGGGGGCCGATGTTCAGCGCTCACCGGCGAGGTCGGCAGACATACGGCCTGCGGCATCTACGAACTGCGCCCCGATGTCTGCCGCGCCTGCATGCCCGGCGGCGATGACTGCCTGATGGCAAGGGCGGCGTATGGGCTGGCGTTGAGCTAATTTCCTCGCCCCCGCAAGGCGGGGGAGAGGTGGCCGCGAAGCGGCCGGAGAGGGGGCTGCGACGCTGGTGGGTTTCCTCTGACTGCTTTCAAGGGCGGCGCCATTCCCCCTCTCCGTCTCGGCTTCGCCGAGCCACCTCTCCCCCACTTCGTGGGGGCGAGGAAAAGCGCCCCGCTTGCCCAGACCCACACCTCCCGGTACCGTGCCCCACGGGCAGGGCCTTGGAGGAAACCGTGAGCATCGAATTCCTGTTGACGTCGCTGATTATCGTCGCTTCGCCCGGCACCGGCGTTCTGTACACGCTGAGCGCCGGCCTTTCGCGCGGCGCGCGCGCCTCGGTCATCGCCGCCTTCGCCTGCACTCTGGGCATCATCCCGCACATGGCGGCCGCCGTCACCGGTCTCGCCGCGGTGCTGCACACCAGCGCAGTCGCCTTCGAGACGCTGAAATATCTCGGCGTCGCCTACCTGCTCTACATGGCCTGGAACACGCTGAAGGAGAAAGGCGGGTTGAGTGTCGACGAGAACGTCGCCCCGCGCTCCGCGGCCAGGATCATCACCTCCGGCATCCTGATCAACATCCTCAATCCAAAACTGTCGATCTTCTTCTTTGCCTTCCTGCCGCAATTCGTCAGCACCGGCGAGCCGCACGCGCTTGCCAAGATGCTGGAACTCTCCGGCGTCTTCATGCTGATGACCTTCGTCGTCTTCGCGGTCTACGGCGTGTTCGCTGCCTCGGTGCGCAGCCACATCGTGTCGCGGCCGATGGTGCTGACCTGGATGCGCCGCACCTTCGCCGGTGCCTTCGTCATGCTCGGCGCCAAGCTGGCGCTGGCCGATCGCTAGTTCGCCGCCTCAGTCAATCAGTTCGTTGCGCGGTTCGCCTTCGGTTTCGGGAGCCTCATCGCTTCCGGAGCCGGACGCGGCCCGAACGCCAAGCCGCCAGGCCGAAGGCGGGACGCCGATCATCTTCTTGAAGGCACGGCTGAACGCCGCCTCGGACTCGTAGCCGATGTCCGCCGCAATGCTGGCGATGTTGCTGTTGCCGGTGCTGAGCAGCTCCGAGGCGATTTGCATGCGCCATTTGGCGAGGTAGTGCATCGGCGGGATTCCGATGAGCCTTGTAAAGCGCTCCGCAAGGACCGTGCGGGACAGGGCGGATTCTCTCGCCAGGGATTCAATCGTCCAGTTGTGCGCCGGCCAGTCGTGGATCAGCGCCAGCGCCTTGCTCAGATGCGGATCGCGCAGACCCGCCAGCCAGCCGGTCTGCTGCGGCGGCAGCGATTCCACATAGCGACGCAGCACGTCGACAAACATCAGTTCGCTGAGCTTGGTGAGCACGGTCTCGCTGCCCGCCCGCTTCTGCGCGACCTCCGATACCGCCAGTTTGATGAACTGACCGAGCCAGCCGGCATCGCCTTTTGAGTCTCCGGCCTTGATGACCGGCGGCAGCGCTTCGAGCAGTGGGTTGAACGGCAGGGCATCACAGGCCAGATAGCCGCAGACGAGCCCGGCCGAGATCGATCCCTCGCCGCTGACGTAGTTGAGGTGGAACGGCTTTTGACTGGCGGATGCGATCTCCAGCACATCCGCCGGCGGCGGATCCGCCCGCAGGTCGGGATTGCTCGACAT
>NZ_RZSC01000437.1:0-4963 GCF_003998155.1 Mesorhizobium sp. M1E.F.Ca.ET.063.01.1.1 | reverse complement strand
GATCAGCACCGAGCCGAAGTTGCGCGCCGACTTCTTCAGATACTCGAAGCGGGCGATGTCGTCGTCGGGACCCAGCAACTCGAGGAAATCGCGCAGTGCGCCGGGCCGCTGCGGAAAGCGGATGACGAAATACTTCTTCAGTCCCTCGAAGCGCAGCGCCCGCTCCTTGACGTCCGGCAGCCGCTCGAAGTCGAAATTGCCGCCGGAGACCACCGCGACGATCGTCTTGCCCCTGATCTCCTTGCGCGAAAAATCCTTGAGCGCGTCGATCGCCAATGCGCCGGCCGGCTCCAGTACCACGCCCTCGACATTGAGCATCTCGATCATCGTCGCGCAGAGCCGGTTCTCCGGGACGAGGCGCACGGCGTCGGCAGTGAAGTCCTTGAGGTGGCGCAGCGGCTCGCGGCCGATCTCCGCCACCGCGGCGCCGTCGACGAAATTGTCGACCTTGGCGAGCTTGACCCGCTTGCCGCTGGCAAGGCTCTCGCTGAGGCTCGGCGCGCCCGCCGGCTCGCAGAACACGAAGCGCGTGTCGCGATGCCGGTCGGCGAAATAGTGGGTGACACCGGCGGCCAGTCCGCCGCCGCCGACCGGCAGCATGACGATTTCGGGCATGCGCCCGCCGGGCATCTGGGCGGCGATCTCATAGGCGACCGTCGCCTGGCCCTCGATGATGTCCTTGTGGTCGAAGGGCGGCACCATATGCGCGCCGGCGGTCTCGGTGAATTCGAAGGCGGCGCGATAACAATCGTCGAAGAAATCGCCGACCAGCTTGATCTCGACGAAATCGCCGCCGAACAGCCGCGTCTTGTCGATCTTCTGCTGCGGCGTCGTCACCGGCATGAACACGACGCCCTTTTTGCCGAAATGCCGGCAGACGAAGGCAAAACCCTGTGCATGGTTGCCGGCTGAGGCGCAGACGAACAGTTCCGCGTTGTTGCCGGCGGCAAGCGCCTTGCGGAAGAAATTGAAGGCGCCTCTGATCTTGTAGGAGCGGACCGGGGTCAGGTCCTCGCGCTTCAAAAGGATGCGGGCGCCTGTCTTTTTCGACAGGTAGTCGTTCTCCTGCAGAGGTGTTTCCGGAAAGATCCCGCGGATCGCCTCGGCGACGGAGGCGACGCGAGAGGAAAAACTGTTCACTTCGGAACCTCTTTTCGCTTTGGCAGCACACGCCAGCACGCGGCTCCCCTGACCAACAAGTCTTCCTGCCGCCGTTTTGGCTTTCGCGCAACAGTGCCGCGGCCCTCGTCGGCCGCCGAGCAAATTTCCGCTGGACACGACTTACTTCCGCCGCACTTCGCCTGTCCGGGAGATTTCGCGGAGGTTGATGGCCAATTGCGGCCGGAGTGGATTTGTTCGACGTGCATGTGAAGACGCTTTTGATCATTGCCCTGGCTCTGTTGATGGCAGGCTGCGCGGGGCGGCAGACAGAGGAAATTCTGGGCAGCGTCGTCGTGCCGACGCAGGCGACCGAGATCGCCGGCAACCACTCGATCTTCATCGCCACCACGCGCAAGCGCTCCGACGACCCGAATAAGGTCTTCGACGGTGAGCGCTCGGCGACGCTCAACTATGCCCGCGTCAGCGTCACGGTGCCGCCGGTCCACCAGACCGGCCAGATCGAGCGCCGCTCGCGCGGCAACTCCAACGACCCGACTAAATATTTCATGGCATCCGAGGTCGTCGGTTACGACACGCAGCCGAAATTCACGAGCGCGCTCAACGCCGACATCGATGCCCGTGGCGGCCGGGTCATGGTTTTCGTCCATGGTTACAACACCGGCTTTGACGACGCTGTCTACCGTCTGACGCAGATCGTCCACGATTCCGGCTATCCCGGAACGCCGGTGCTGTTCTCCTGGGCTTCGGGCGCCAAGACCACCGACTATGTCTATGACAGGGAAAGTGCCGCCGCCGCCCGCGACCAGTTGGAAGTGACGCTGAGAATGCTCGCGCAGACGGGCGCGCGGCGCATCGACATCGTCGCCCATTCGATGGGCACCTGGGTGACGATGGAGACGCTGCGCCAGCTCGCAATCACCGGCGACCGGGATCTCAGCGGCAAGCTCGGCGACGTCGTGCTGGCCTCGCCCGATATCGACGTCGACGTCTTCAAGAGCCAGATGCGCCGCTACGGCAAGCCCGACAAGCCTTTCATCCTGCTGCTGTCGGACGACGACCGCGCGCTGCGGCTCTCCGGCCTGATTGCGGGCTCGCGGCCGCGCGTCGGCGACTACAGGGACGCCGCCGATCTCGCCTCCTATGGCGTCACGGTGGTCGACCTTTCCAAGGAAAAGGGCAACGACAGCTTCAACCACACCAAATTCGCCGACAACCCCGTGCTGGTGAAGATGATCGGCCAGCGGCTGCGCGAGGACGATGGTTTTGCCAGCGACCGCGATGTCACCGACCGCATCAGCCAGCTCGGGATCCAGTAACCGTGGCTCGCCGGATCGCGTCGCGATTGCCGTGCTGCATAGACTTTGAACTGGACCCGGCCGTGCTCTGGCTTTATCGGAGTAATCAGAGAGGTTTGCCGCCCTTGGGGGATCCCGGGTGATCGTGCGTTCGAAGATCGTCCTCGGCCTTGCCCTGGCGCTCGCCCTGACCGGCTGCGCCGGCGGAAATACGCACGATCTGCTCAACAGGAAGACGGTTGCGGTCCCGGCCTCCGACATTGCGGCCACGCATGAAATCTTCGTCGCCACGACCCGCCAGCAGGCAGCCAAGGATCCGCGCCAGGTTTTCGACGGCGATCGCTCGCTGAGCACCAGCTACGCTCGCGTCGATGTGACCGTTCCCAAGGCGCATCAGGTCGGCGCGATCGAGCGCGCCAAGGGTTCGGCCGACAGCAACCCGGCCAAGCAGTTCACCGCGACCGATGTCGTCCACTATGGCGACGCGCAGCAATTCGCCAAGGCGGTCGGTGCCGACATTTCGGTGCGCGGCGACCGCGCCCTGGTGTTCGTGCACGGCTTCAACAACGGCTTCGACGACGGTGTCTATCGCCTGACGCAGATCGCGCATGACACGAAATATCCGGGCACGCCGGTGCTCTTCTCCTGGGCGTCGAGCGGCAAGACGACCGGCTATATCTATGACAAGGACAGCTCCACCGCCGCGCGCGACGACCTCGAGGCGACGCTGAGAATGCTTGCCAAGACGCGAGCCAAAAGCATCGACATCATCGCCCATTCGATGGGCACATGGCTGACGATGGAAGCGTTGCGCCAGCTTGCCATCACCGGCGACCGCGATCTCAACGGCAAGCTCGGCTATGTCATCCTCGCCTCGCCCGACATCGACGTCGACGTCTTCAAGAAGCAGATGATCCGCTACGGCAAGCCCAACAAGCCGTTCGCCATCCTGCTCTCGGGCGACGACCGGGCGCTCAAGCTGTCCAGCCTCATTTCCGGCGACAAACCGCGCGTCGGCGACTACGGCAACGCGTCCGATCTCGCCAATTACGGCGTTACGGTGGTCGATTTGACCCAGGCCAAGGGCGGCGACGGTCTGAATCACGCCAAGTTCGCCGACAATCCGATCCTGGTGCAGTTGCTCGGCAACCGCCTGCGCACGCCCGCCGGCCTGGCATCCGACGAGCCGGATCCGGCGCAGCTCAACAACATCGGCCAGGGCCTCGGCAAGGCGGTCGGCTCGGTGGCCGAGGTCGTCATCACCACCCCGTTCAAGGTGCTGACCATCGCCACCGGTGGACAGTGAGTGAGCGCCCGCTCCGTCTCAGATAAAGAGATCGACCTTCTGGAACGTCGTCACGTCCACCAAACCCACGTCTGAGATTCTGAGCTCCGGAATGACCACCAGCGCCAGCAGCGAGTGCTGCATGTAGGCGTTGTTCAGCGAGCAGCCGACCTTGCGCATCGCTTCCGTCAGTTGCTCGGCCTTGGCGGCGACGATCTCGGCGCGCTCGTCCGACATCAGCCCGGCGATCGGCATTTCGACCAGCGCCAGCTCCTTGCCCTTGGAATAAAGCACGACGCCGCCGCCCACTTCACCGAGCCGGTTGACGGCCAAAGCCATATCCTCCTTGTTGGTGCCGACGACGATGATGTGATGCGCGTCGTGCGCCACGCTCGAAGCCATGGCGCAGTCCTCGACATAGCCGAAGCCGGACACGAAGGCGTTGGTCACGCCGCCGGTGCCCCTGTGTCGTTCCACCAGGGCGATCTGGCAGACGTCGTTGCGGCGGTCCATGGCGACCAACCCGTCTTCGACCGGCAGGTCGGCTTCGAGCGCCCGCGTCGGCGCCTGGTTCTCGATCACGCCGATCACCCGCGCCCGAACCTCGTTGGCGCCCTGGGGCGCGGCGATGTCAAAATCCGCGGCCCTGAGCTTCTTGCCGAGCTTGACCGTGTTCTTCGCCGTCCTTGGATAATCGTAGGCCGGAATATCGATCTCGAGCTTGCCGGCCTTGGCCAGCCTGACGCCACGGCCATAGACCTCATCGATGGTCATCTGGGCGAGATCGGAGACGATCAGGAGATCGGCCAGCCTGCCCGGCGCGATCGAGCCGACTTCCCGCTCCAGCCTGAAATGCTGGGCGGTGTTCAGCGTCGCCATCTGGATCGCCGTCACCGGCTTCAGCCCCTGCTGAATCGCATGCCGCACCACCCGGTCCATATGGCCTTCATGCACCAGCGTGCCGGAATGGCTGTCGTCCGTGCACAGGATGAAGTTGCGCGGATCGATGCCGCCTTCCGTCACTGCCTTGATCTGGGCCGCGACGTCATACCAGGCAGAACCCAGCCTCAGCATCGCCTTCATGCCCTGGCGCACGCGGGCGATCGCGTCTTCGGCGCGCGTGCCTTCATGGTCGTCCTCGGCGCCGCCGGCGACATAGCCGTGGAAAGGCAGGCCGAGATCGGGCGAGGCATAGTGGCCGCCGACCGTCTTGCCGGCCTTGACGGTCTCGGCGATCTCGCCCGACATCACCGGATTGTTG
>NZ_RZSC01000436.1:0-4982 GCF_003998155.1 Mesorhizobium sp. M1E.F.Ca.ET.063.01.1.1 | reverse complement strand
CCAGCCCTTCGATGACGGCACGGACCACATTCGCATAGCGATGGCTGACCGACAGGCCGACGAATCCGGCACGGGCGTTGGCATTGACGAACGGTCCGCGCTCGCCGGCGTCCGAAATGTAGGGGTGATAGACCACCTGGCCGGGTTGGCTTGCGGCGAGCCACTGATCGATGCGGCCGACCAGTTCACTGTGATTGGCCTCGTGCCCGAATTCTTTCAGCACATCCGCCGCCAGGCCAAGGACCCAGTCGATGTTGAGCGAGGTCGCCATGTTGGTCTGCACCTGCGTCACCAGGCCCGGAATGGGCAGGGCAATGACGTAGCCCGAACCCTCCTTGTTGAGGTGGACCCCGTTCGTGGGCACGGCACGCATGTGGACGCCGGTCGAGCCGACGATCGAGCAGGCGACGTCTCCCTCGCCGCCGCAGACCCCGGCGCCGAGCGCGGTCATGACCATATCGACATAGCCGAGGCTGACGGGAGTACCCGCTTTCAGCCCCGTCTCGGCCGCCGCCTCGGCGGTAAGCGGATGGGTCGCCATCGTGCCGTCGACGATCTCCGGCAAGAGCTTGCGCCGCCGGGAAAGGCCGAGCGCCTCGATGACCGTGTCGTCGTAGCGGCGGGTACGGAAATTGCCGAAGGTGAAGCTCGCCTCCGAGGGGTCGGTGGCGCGCACACCGGTCAGGTTCAGATAGAGCCAGTCCTTGCAGTGCAGCGCGACTTCGGCATGGTCGAGAAGGTCGGGCGAGTAACTGTCCATATGGGCCATCTGACTGCCCTGCTGGCAGGTATTCAGCCCTGTTCCAGTCGCCTCGAAGCGGGCGCGGCTGAGCGGACCCGCGGCCAGGCGCTCGACAGTGGATGACGCGCGTGCGTCGAGCCAGAGCCATGCATCGGCGACCGGCTTGTTTTCACGACCGACGAGCCAGGTGCCGTCGCCCTGTCCGGTGACCGCGAGAGCGGCGGTGCGCGCGCCCAGGTTTTCAACCTTGTCGCCGAGCCCTCGAAGTGCCGCGGCGCAGTCGCGCCAGGTCTGGGGAAGCGACTGCGTCGCCGAGCCGTCGGCACCGGACGCGTATCGGTTCGGAACCGAAGCCGACGCAATCTGACGACCGCTCAGATCGAAGGCGACCGCCTTGATGACCGACGTGCCGGAATCGATGCCTACGATGACATCAGCGCCAGCCACGGACCGCTCCGCTTCCGCTGCCAACATGCCTGGACCGGCAACAGGGCAATGTCTGTTTCCTTCTCGTTTTCCGCCTGCGGCTCGCCGCGAATGCGTGGCCGCGCGAAGAAGCGCCGTTACGCGCTCTCTCGTGACGGCGCTCGCTTTTGCCGCATTCTAAATTATCATGGAAATAACACAATGGTTGATTTTTTTTGCAGACATCGAAAATTTTTTCAGATACGCTGATTTTAGCGAGAGCGAAAACAACGATCCGCCTCACATCGTCTTCGCCAAGCAAACGGGAGAGCGAACAGATAAGCGACCGGCCCCTTCTGACTTGGTTTCAGTTCGCGGCTCGGTATGAGATGGCGAAACGAAATCGCCACTAAATCAGATAGTTACTTGAAAGCATTTCGCAGCCGCGGCGTTTTCTTGCCGCGCCTGCGAAACGCATAGTCTCCCATGATCGGCCATGGCGGCAACTGCTGACGCAGGGTTTCCGCGGGAGGCGGCCTTTTGAGAATTGGCATGGCAGGAGGCTCTCCCGGCGGGTCAAAATCCGGACAAAAGGGAATTCCGATCTAACATGCTTGACGCAAAGATAACACTAATATAACAAATTGCCGGAAATGATGCGGCGGGAGGAAGACGCCGCATCGCGGGTCAAGGGTGGAGAAAATCGATGCAAGCAACCGACCTGAGGATGCCGTGTCATCGACAGGCGGCAGCATCGGGCCGCGCATCGGCCACCATTGCCACACCGGTCGGTGCCCGCCCTGTCTCTTCGCAAGCCGGGATCTGAACGATGAATGTCATGTCAGCCCAGACGCCGAAGGCCCCTGCTGCGTCGCGCCGCGGCCTGATGATTGCGATCGGTCTCGGTGTCGTGGTCCTTGCCGCGATCGCGCTCGACACAAAGGTCGTCCGGATCGGATCGTCCGCCGACGTCAGCCAGGAGGCGTTTTCGCCCGACCGGTTCGGCGAAAAGGAGTTTCCGCGCATCCAGGCATTCGTTGTCGAGCACGCCGTCGACGCCGCGACCTTCGGACCGGCGGTCATGGCCGACAAGAACGCAGCCGCCAAGCAGTATGGAACTGCCTCATCGACCGGCGCAATGATCTCGATCAGGCTGACGGCGGTGGCAGGCGAAGCGAAATCCGGCGTCTACGACCTCAAGGCCGACGGCGTGCCGGCCGACATCCACGTGCGGGTGCAGACCGGCCCGGCCATCAACGGGACCGACTTGCGCGACGCGCCGGGCGACATCGCCTTCGGCAAGTTCAAGAACCAGATCGAGTACCAGGACGCCGGCTCGGGCATCAACCGCGCCATGAAGAAGACGGTCCTTGATGGGATCGACACCGCGGCCCTCTCCGGCAAGACGCTGGAAGTCTTCGGCGTCTTCCGTCTCATCAACCCGAAGAACTGGCTGATCACGCCGGTGAAGGTCACCGTCAAATGAGCGACGTCGCGACCTCCCGGCCAGCCGGTGAAGTGGTTCTGGCGGCGCGCAACATCGCCAAATCCTACAACGGTGTGAAGGCGCTGAAGGGCGTCAACTTCGACATTCACCGCGGCCAGGTGACGACACTGTTCGGCGAGAACGGAGCCGGCAAGTCGACGCTGATGAAAATCCTCTCCGGTGTGGTGCAGCCGACGTCCGGCGAGGTCATTCTCGACGGCCGGCCCATCGTGTTTTCCTCTTCAACCGACGCGCGAAGCCACGGCATCTCGATCATTCATCAGGAGCTCAGCCTCGCGCCCAATCTGTCGGTCCGCGACAACATCTTCATGGGCCGCGAGATCAATGGTCCGACCGGCGTCGACTACGCCGAGGAGGAACGCCAGGTCCGCGAATTGCTGGCGGAACTCGAAGAGGATATCGATCCGCTCACCCTTGTTGAGGAACTGCGCCTCGGACAGCAGCAGATCGTCGAGATCGCCCGGGCGCTTTCGGTCGACAGCCGGATACTCATCATGGACGAGCCGACATCGGCGCTTTCCGCCACCGAGGTCGAGGTTCTTTTCAAGGTGATCCGCGACCTCACCGCCAGGGGCGTGTCGATCGTCTACATCTCGCACCATCTCGAGGAGGCCCTGCAGATCACCGATCACGCCGTGGTGCTGCGGGACGGCAACATGACCGCCTACGCGCCGCGCGCCGATATCGATCTGGAATGGATCGTGCGCAACATGGTCGGCGAGAACTATGATTTGGGCAATCCACCGACCGGCTACGATTTCGGCCCGGTCATGCTCTCGGTCCGCAACCTTACGGTGCCCGATCCGGCCGGAGGCGGCTACAACGTCGTCGACCGCATGTCGCTCGACGTCAGGGCCGGCGAGATAGTCTGCATCTATGGCCTGATGGGGGCCGGCAGGACGGAATTGCTCGAAGCCGTCGCCGGCAAGCTGAGCGCGACATCCGGCGAGATCGTGCTCGAAGGCAAGGAGATTTCCCACCTCGCCATCGGCGAGCGCATCGCCCGCGGCCTTGCGCTCGTGCCCGAGGACCGCCAGCGCTACGGGCTCGTCCAGACGATGTCGGTCGGGCAGAATCTTTCGCTCGCCTCGATCAAGGAGTTCACGCGCGGGGTCTTCACCTCCCTCAAGCTCGAGCGGGCATTGATCCAGAAATCGATCAGGAACGTGACCGTGAAGACCGACGGACCGGATGTGCCGATCGGGTCGTTGTCGGGCGGCAACCAGCAGAAGGTGGTCATCGGCAAGATGCTCGCCACCGATCCCAAGGTTATCCTGCTGGATGAACCCAGTCGCGGCATCGACATCGGCGCCAAGGCCGAGGTGTTCCGGATCCTGGCGGCCCACGCGGCGGCCGGGCAAGCCGTCGTCTACACGACCTCGGAAGTGAACGAGTGCCTGTCGATCGCCCACCGCATCATCATCATGCGGCGCGGCCGGATCTCTGCCGAGTTCACCTCGGACATCACCAAGGAAAAGATCATGGCCGCCTCGGGCGAGGCCGTGGCGGCCTGAGCGGAGCACGGGAACGAACAATGACGCAAACGAGCGCCAACCGCATCTCTTCCCCGGCCTCAGCCGTCAAGGGAACAACCAGCCTCATCAAGCTTTTGCTGAAGGGCCGCGCTTTCTTCGCGCTGATTGCCATCATCGTCGTCTTTTCGTTCCTCTCGCCGAACTACCTCACCGTCTCCAATCTGCTGATCATGTCCTCGCATGTGGCCATCTACGGCATACTCGCGATCGGCATGCTGGTGGTCATACTCAGCGGCGGCATCGACCTGTCGGTCGGCTCGATCCTGGCGCTGTGCGGCGTCGTCGCGGGCGCGCTGATGCAGGGCATAGAGCTGAAACCGCTTGGCGTCATCCTGTTTGCGCCGGTGTGGGCCGTGGTCGTGCTGACCTGCTCGCTCGGCGCCGTGCTCGGCGCGCTCAACGGCATCCTGATCGCCTGGTTCAGGGTACCCGCTTTCGTCACCACTCTGGGAGTCATGTACATGGCGCGCGGCGTCGCGCTGCTGATGACCAACGGCCTCACTTACAACAACCTCGCCGGCAGGCCGGAGCTCGGCAACACCGGCTTCGACTGGCTTGGCTTCAACCGGCTCTTCGGCGTGCCGATCAGCGTGGTGGTCCTGGCGGTCCTCGCCGTGCTGACCGGGCTGATGCTCAGCCGCTCCTCCTTCGGCCGCTGGCTCTACGCCTCTGGCGGCAACGAGAACGCGGCCGACCTGTCGGGCGTGCCGGTCAAGCGGGTCAAGATCACGGTCTACACGCTCTCCGGCATCCTGTCGGCGATCGCCGACAGGATGCCGGAGAGCGTGTAGAC
>NZ_RZSC01000435.1:0-4982 GCF_003998155.1 Mesorhizobium sp. M1E.F.Ca.ET.063.01.1.1 | reverse complement strand
GTCGTAGACGCCCTGTTATTTCATGTACTGGACGATGCCCTCGCCGAACCATTTCTGCGAGAGCTTTTCGATCGTACCGTCGTCTTTCAATTCCTTAAGAACCTTGCTCATATCGTCAGCCAGAACCTTGTTTTCATCTGACCTGTGAATGAGCATGTAGGTGTTGTTGCTAAAGACTGGCTCGGACGCCACGATATCGAGCTTCTTTTCCTCGATGACGGTCTGCTCCCCCAGATTCGAAGGCAGGACCAGTGCGTCGAACTTGCCGTTCTGAACTTCGTCCAGACGGTTCGGGTACGGGATGCCCGCGCTCGATGCCGTCACGTCGAGCTTGTATTGCGGGTTCTCTTTCTGCCAGTTCATGATGAACTTGTAGGTTCCCCCGCCAGCCGTGGTCGGAACGATTCTCTTGCCGACCAGATCTTTCATTTCCTTGATGCCGCTGCCTTTTTTGCTGTAGATCTTCATCAGGCTGGCACCCATAGGGCTCTCCGGAATGAAGAACTGTTTGGCGCGCTCGGGGGACTTGTAGTAGCCACCGACCGCGATGTCGTACTTGCCTGTGGCGAGGCCGGTTTCCTGCGCTATGTCCGAGACGCCTTCCATCTCGAACTTGTATTGCGGCAGCTTGGCGTTGATTGCCCTCAGGAGATCGGGCTCATAGCCTTGTGGTTCGACGCCGATCGCGCCCCACGCCAGCGGCTTGGATTCTGCCGACGTGGCGATCTTGATCGTCCGGACCGTCTCACCGTGGCTGATCCCCGCGGTTGCAAGGGCAATTGCGATGCCGCCGGCAACAGTCAGGGCAGCGCGACGGGAAAAATTGGATGTGATTGCAGACATTTCTTAGGTTCCCTTCTCGTTGAGTTATTGAAAAGCGAGTTCTGACTGCAGGAATTGAGCAAGTCGTGGGCTGGAAGGCGCATCGAAGATCTCAGCCGGACTGCCGTCGGCGGCAACCACGCCACGATCCATGAAGACGATCCGGTTCGAGATGTTCTTTGCGAACTGCATCTCGTGGGTCACAAGCAACGAAGTGATCCCTGACGACGTGACATCCTTGATCACCTTCAGAACTTCACCGACGAGCTCAGGATCCAGTGATGACGTGGGTTCATCGAAGAGCATCACGTCGGGACGAACCGCCAGCGCACGCGCGATGCCGGTGCGTTGGAGCTGGCCGCCCGACAGCTGGGAAGGATAGCTGTCCCGCTTCGCCGAGAGACCGACCCGGTCAAGCTCTCGCAGCGCGATTTCACGCGCCTCGTCCGCGGACTTGCGCTGCACGACGACAAGCGGATCCATCACGTTCTGGAGGACTGTCATATTCTTGAAGACATTGAATTGCTGAAAGACCATCGCTGTCCGGAGCCGGATCGCCTGGACAGCGGTCTTGTCGGCGCGCTGGTAGTCCATCCGAATCTGGTCGAATGCGATGGTTCCTGACGACGGCTTGGCCAGGTAGTTAATGCATTTCAGCAGCGTGGTCTTGCCGGTCCCGCTCGGGCCGATGATTGACACCACGTCTCCGCGTTGCACCGAAAGATTGACGCCGTTCAGGACCTGGGTGCTTCCGTAGGACAGCCTGATATCTCTGAGTTCGAGCATTTCTGATTGGTGTTCCTTTATTTCGTGCGCGAGGGGCCGACGGCCAGACGATCGCCATGCGGCCAGGAATTCCTGCGCATCAGTTCCCCTTTTCTTGTCATCAGCTGCCGGGTCGGCCGGCTTTTGTTGGCGGCATCCAGCCCGATGGTGGTGACGATATGCGACTTCATTTCCCGGCCTCCGCATGGCCGAGAACGTGCATCAGCCGGTTTGCCCAGCCGAAGATCGATATGGCGTGGATCAGGTCGATGATTTCGGCATCATCCATTCCGACAGATCGAAGCGAGGCGATATCATCCGCCGTCGCTTCCGACGGCGCCGCCGACAGTCGGCGGGCAAAGCTGTAGATTGCCGCATCGCGCGGCCCAAGGTTTTCGGTTTTGTCGAGGTACAGCGCAGTGACCACGTCATCGCTCTTGGTCAGCTCCGCATGCCGGCGAGCGTGAACGACGGCACAGAATTTGCAGCCGTTGATCATCGACGCGCCTAACGCGCCAAGTTCGCGATCGGGGCGGGCAAGTCCGCCTTCGACATACATAATGGCGTTGAACAGGATCGTGCGGGCAAGATAGCTTTCGGGATCATGTACGAGGGTGCGCACATATTCCGAAACTTTCTTGGCAGAGGGCGTGACCTTCATCGCTTCGAGCTGCTCCGGCGTGGCCTCGGATAGCTCGACCGGTGCGATGTAGGGATGCCAATTCAGAGGCTTCAGGCGAACCGAGGAAATCATACCGACCTCATCAATCGCAGGCCGGTCGCAACCCGGGTCTGGAAGTTTGCGAAGGCAATCAGTTCGGAGAGCGCGACGATCTGAGGGTTGTTCAATCCGGCCTGCGCCAGCAGCACGATGTGACTCGCCTCTGCTTTTTTCGGCGTCAGCGTGATCAGGTCGACATGCTTGGCGATGGTCGCCAATGGCTCCTCAAGATCCGTTTCGCCTCGAGCCAAGGCCAGAAGCTGCTCCGTCGGACCGAACTGAGCCAGCTGCACATCATATTCAGCCATCAGGACCGGATCGGCATTCAGGGCGGCCATGCGACGGGCCAGAGCAACCCGCAAATTCGGCGCCAGCCCTTGGTCATTTGCCGGACGCATTACAGAAAGGCGACATTCCTCAGCCCCTTGCACGAATTCGGGTCGAAACCGCCGCGCAGCGAAAAGGGCATCTTCCGGCGAAAGACCGGCGGCCTTATCCATTGCGTCGATCACTGCACGGCCTCCTTCTGCAGCAGAGGTGTTGAATCGGCCCATTCGTCACCCAGAAGTTCGGGGGTGTCGTAAGCGATCAGATTGGCGAAGTGGGTTTCGACATCTTCCGCAAAGAGCGATGCGGTAATGCCCCGGACGAGACGGTCGGCACCGGCGCTGACGGCTGGGATATCGCCGGACACCTTCCCATGAGTCAGCATGGCGGCATCGTTGAAGCAGTGGATATGCGCCAGCATCGGGTAGGAGCCGGGAATGCGTTCGCGAAACTCGAAAGCTGGACCGAGGTCCGGCGCCTCCGACATACCTGGACGCGGCGGTCCCATATCCGATGTGTATCGACCATCCGACCAGGTCCGGATATAGGGGGCGAGAGCTGCAAATTCGGGGCGGTCGCTGAAGTCGTTCGAAAAGCCGGTTGCCGCGATCAGGAAATCGTAGCGCATTGCCCCTTGTGTGGTTTCGACCACAAGGCCTCCGGCATCTTCCTTTATTGCGACGATGCCACAGTCGAGGAAGAACCGCGCATTCGGGTGGCGAGACACGCGAAGCGTCGAAGAACGCGGCGGCGGCGTCTGGGTCGAGGCAGTATAGTCGAAGAATTTCCATTTCCAGGCGTCGGGCAGGTGATAGATACCGTGCACGACTCCCTGGCTGCCGATGCCGGTCAGCTTATTGATGCGCGGCATTTCCTTGCGCCGGATCAACATGTCGACAGAACCGGCGCCCGCCTCGAGCGCCGTTGCGGCATTGTCCATGGAAGAGGCGCCGGCGCCGATCACCGCCAAACGCTTGCCTTTCAGCGCATCGAAATCGATGTCGTCGGCAGAATGGGCCCAATAGGTGCGATCGATGCCCTTGAGGAAATCGGGCACGGCAAAACCGCCGAGGCCGGACCGGCCAGTGGCCAGAACGAGATGGCGGGTCAGAACCAGGCCCGTTTCCGCGCCTTCGACATCGATCGCAATCAAATCATCGACAGGCGCGACGCCGGTCATGCGCACGCTGTTTCGCACCGGCAGGGCAAGAACCTTGCGGTACCAGACCAGATAATCCATCCACTGGCCCCTGGGGATCTTGTCCAGTGACCGCCAGGCCTCAACACCCCATTGCGCGGTGAACCAGGCGCGGAAGGTCAACTGCGGCAGACCAAGGGAGGGGCCGTTCAGGGTCTTCGGCGAGCGCAGCGTCTGCATGCGCGCAAACGTCACCCATGGACCTTCGAGTCCAGCCGGAGCGGCATCATAGGCGACGACATTGGTGATCCCGGTCAGGACAAGCTTTGCCGTGGCGGCAAGTCCGCACATGCCGGCGCCAATAACAACGACGTCACGGACCGGCACGCCGTCATGCATTCGCTTGGGGACCCAGGGCTTGGAGGGCAGCTCGAGAAACTCGAGATCCTGCGCAAGTTGTGCCTCCAGTGCATCAAGTCCTGCGGGGGTGGGCGTATGCTTCATATTCCAGTTCCGTGACTTGTGCCCGATGCGGGATCGGTCACCAATTGGCCGGCTAAGGCTGGATCGAGCTTCCTGAAGCCGGCGATCGACCGTTCAGCAACCGCTTCGACCGCATCGATCAACGCCTGTGCGACTGGACGAAGGGGGCGATTTGCTGCAGCCACAACGCCCCAATAAAAGAGAACGGTTACATCGAGCGGGCGAATGACGACGCCCGGCAGGGGCACGCCATAGGCCGTGAGGGGATCGATGACTGCCGCGACCCCAGTCTTGCGCACGATCTGCAAGGCGCCATAGGCAGTATTGGTCCGGATCACCGGGCCGGTGTCGATGCCCCGGGCCGCCAAGGCCTTGGCGACATGCAACTGAAAACGCAGCGGATTGAGCAACGTGGCGACGCGGCGACCGGCAAAACCCGAGAGCGGGACGACATCAAGCTTGGCCAGCGGGTCGTCCTCCCGCACGGCCGCAACATCGGGCGCCGAATAGAGCCGCAGGACATCCAGACCGGGCGTATCGAGCGGCAGACTTGAGAACCCGATCTCGGCACGTCCGCTGCGCACTTCCTGGGCGACGATCGAGGGAAGAAACTGCCCGAGATGCGTCTCATGCGGAAGCTCGACGCCCTTGAGCTCAGCCAGGGCCGTCGGGATCAAGCCGGTGCCGATCGCGGACGTCGTCACAATCTGCAGGATGCGGCCCGTG
>NZ_RZSC01000434.1:0-4983 GCF_003998155.1 Mesorhizobium sp. M1E.F.Ca.ET.063.01.1.1 | reverse complement strand
CCCTTCTCCGGCCCGATCCAGGTCTCGCCGGCGCCCCTGCAAAGGGCGCTGGCAGAACTGACGCAGTGAGTTCACGGCTGACTCATCAAATCGAGCAGCCGCTTCGCCGCTACCGCCGCGCCGTCGGCGCGGACTCTGCTGGCGACCTCGCCTGCGCGGATACCGGTTTCGGGCGCCAGCGCCGTCCCCAACGCCGCCGATAGTGATTCCGCAGTCGGCGTCGGGCCGTCATGAGCGGCACCGATGCCGACTTCGGCCACCCGCCGCGCCCAGTAAGGCTGGTCGCCGATCTGCGGCATGACGACTTGCGGCGCCCCTGCCCGCGCCGCGGCGGCGGTCGTGCCGGCGCCGCCGTGATGCATGACGGCGGCCACGCGGCGGAAGAGCGCCTGCTGGTTGACATCGCCGACGGCGAAGCAGTCGTCGCGATCGTCGATCGGGCCGAGCTCGGCCCAGCCATGCGCGATGACCGTACGCCGGCCCCTGGCGCGGACCGCCTCGATGGCCGCGCGGCCCGCTTCCCTGGCGACCGCTATCGAGCCGAAGCCGACATAGACCGGCGGCGAGCCGGCTTCGAGGAACGCTTCCAGCCCGTCGGGGAGCGGCCGTTCGTCCGGCAGGATCCAGGCGCCGGTCTGCACGGCGTCGATCAGGTCCGAGGGCAGCCACGGCCCCAGTGTCGGGTCGCAGGCAAGCAGGACAGGATCGCCGTAGACATAGTCGCGGACATTGTCCAACAGATGCAATCCGAGCGATGCGCGATGGCTGTTGATCGCGCCGCCAAACAGCGCGTTCTTGGTCCGGATATCATGGTCCCAGAGCGCCCTGTTGTCGGTCACGCCGGCTGGAAGCGGATGTCCCGGATATTCAAAGGGCCGGTTGAGCGCCGACGGCAGCCAGATCGGACAGAAGGTGGCAAGGATGCAGCGGATGCCCCGCTGCTCGGCGACCAGCCGCGCGGCGGCACAGGAGGGAAAAAGGCCGCACGCCACCACGGCATCGCAGCCTTCGGCGGCCGCCATGAGCGCGTCGAACTGCCTGGCGAGGATCTCGGCCGCCTGGCCGGAGATGAGCTTCGCCCGGCTCTCGGGCGAAGCGTCCGCCGAACGCCTGATCATTTCCTTCGCCCATGCGCGCACCGGCGAGAAGGCCCACGCCGGCGCGGGCACATAGCGCAGCAAACTCCTCATCACCGGGGACACTCACCCGCACCTCGGCGCCGAGCGCCTGCAGCCGCTCGCCGAGCGCCACCACCGGCTCGACGTCGCCGCGCGAACCATAGGTCGACAACAAAATCCGCATTCAGGAACTCCCTTTCCCAAAAAATAAGGTCAAGGGCAGCGTACATACGGCATGACCGGGGTCTTGCCGCAAGCCCGGGGTGCGCCATATCTATCTTCTGGGAGGGACAGATATCCTTGCCGTCCCGCCAATCCCGCCGATTTCCGACGTTTGCCAGGGCGCCTCTTGCGAGGTCGCCGCGTCGCAATCCGTCGCTTGCGGCAAACCTTTGCCCGCGCGCTGATCGTGCTCGGCGCGCCGATGGCGGCGAAGAATACGATCCGACCGAAGTTCAGGGAATCGGCGCCGGCAATCTGAACGAAAACCAGGGCGTGAACGCATTTACGGGCAGAAGCGCCGGGAAGTGAGATAGCGCGAGCCGGGAGCCGACTTTTCGGATAAAGTTCTCTTTCCGATCATCTGAGGGCGCTAAGATGTTGGCCCCTGACCTAACGAAATTTATCGAGCAGGATCATCTGGCTTTAGATGCCTTCGTGAAGGGCAATCCTGAACCTCTGAAAGATCTCTACTCGCGACGGGATGACGTCATTATCGCCAATCCGTTCGGGCCGCCGGCGAAGGGGTGGGAAAAGGCCGCCGCGACCATGGAACGGGCTGCCACCAATTACCGGGACGGCGAGGCCACCGGCTTTGAGCGCATCTCCGAGTACGCGACAGCGGACTTGGGCTACGTCATCGAGGTCGAGCGGTTCCGATCCAAGGTCGGTGGTGGCGACAAACTGGTGCCGATTGCGCTTCGGGTCACCACCATTTTCCGGCGGGAAGAAGGCGCGTGGAGGATCGCCCTTCGTCATGCCGATCCGATAACTTCAGCCCGCCCTCCGGCGTCCATAGTCGGAGAGTAGAAGGGGACCCGTCTGGGTCCTACTCGATGAGAGCCGCAGTTTGCGCCTCGGCGGGCGCGTCCTCTGCCGGCTTTGCCGGCTTAGCCCTGGCGCCCTTCCTGGGCGACCCGGGTGGGCGACCTGGTCAGGCGCGGGACGACCACGAGGCGCTTGATCTTGCCTTTCTTGTAAGCGGCGAGGAAGCGGTGGTAGTCCTTGAAGACGACACAGCCATTGGACTCGGCGCGGCCGCCACGCAGCATATAGGTGTGGGCGAGCAGGCCGTCGCGGCCGTATTTGTTCTTGCCACTGGTCGGCGTCAGCCGGATCGCCTCGACGCCGTGGAAGCGCGATTCACGCATCGACAGATTGTAGGTATCGGGCGGCGTCGGGCCGACATTCTTGCGGTTGACGAAGCGCGGCTGGTCGACCATCGAGCCGAACCCGGAATGCGCCTCCAGCTTCGAGCCGTCCGGCATGTAGACCGTCCCGGCAGAGATGTCGTAGACGGCGACGCCATTGCCCGTCGAAGGCCCGTTGAACAGACTCCCGAAGGCCCTGCCGAGGCCGCCGCGCTCGGGCGTGTCCGGCTTGGCGTAGGCGAGCATCTCGGAAGGCTGCGCCTTGCCGCGCTTGGCCGGCCCGGCATTGACTGGTTTCGAGCCCTGCACGCCCGGAAGCGCCTGCTCGGAACTCCTCAGCGAGCGCAGCGACTGCGGGCCTTCCGCGGTATCGACGGCGGGCTCAGGCTTCGCGGGCTCCGGCCTGGCAGCTTGGGGCTTTGCCGCCTGGGTTGCCTGCGGCTTGGCCGGATCAGGCTTCCTCGTGGCATTCTGTTCGGGCGCCTCGGTCGCGCGCTCGAGTGTGGTGCGCGGCCTCAAGCCGGGAACGGCGATGCTGTCGGGCAAATCATCCTGCGGCGGCAGCGAGGCGACCTGCACTTCACCCGGGCCAGCGGCGGCTTGCCCCGAGGCTTCAGCACCGTCAGAGGCGCCGGCTGCCAGATCCGGCGCACCGCCGTTGGCGAGCTCGACCGCGGTCGGCACGTCGACCGTCTCTTCGGGCATGACATTGGCCAACGCCAGCGCCAGCTCGGAGGCACGCTCGACGTCGACCTGATTTGAGCCGAAGCGTGCCTCGGCCGGGCCGGTCTCGGCCAGGTCGGTCTGGGTCGGGTCGTTCTCAGCCGCGCCGCCGAAGCGGCTTGCCGCCGGCAGGCTGGCAAGCAGGAAAGGCGCGCGCTCGGCGCGCTGGAAGGCATCGGCAAGTTTCTGCGGCGAAAGCCCGGCGCGCTTGACGACGCTGTCGAAACGATCCGCGACGTCCGCGGCGGAGGCTACCTCCACGGCCTTCTCACGGGCAACCCTGAGCTTTTCAAACGCGACGCTGTCCGGCGCCGCCGGCTTCAGGCGTGCGGCCTTGCCGTCATGTACCAAGGTGGAGGGGGTCGGGGTGGAGTGCGCGAAGCTGGTGGCGAGGCCGAGACAGCCGCTATCGCAGCCCCTGGTGAGCGATCCCGTCTTGTATGGCCCGGCCGCGGCAAGCCGCGGTGCCCAGGCATTGACAAGCTTGCGGCGCTGATCGGCGAGCGCGATGTTGCGCGGCGCGAGCAGGCTCTGCGGCAATCCGTTGGAAGCAGCGGTAAGCGTGGTGCTCACCGAATAAAGGCCAGCCAGGGTGGCCACGGACCATAGCGCCAGCGCGGCGCCGACAGCGGGCACCACAACCCAACGATGACCACCAGATTTCTTCGAAGTTACCCCCTCTTCAGGAGCGTCACCCCGGTTCTTCACACACAAAAACGCCATACGACCACTCTCAATCGGCATGCCGGTTCGCGGACCTGGCATCCGTCACGATCACAGTTCGCCTGGTGCCCCCTGCACCTTCACGCGTCTGTTGCCGATTGATTCAAAAGATGGACAAAGATGGTTAACCAATCCCTCCACCAATCGCCATTGTGGCGACGGTCCATACGAAAAAAGAGCCTTCCATGGTCTTCGCCGCGGTAAAAATGCTCTTCCTCACCCGCTTTGCTGCCCGTTTTTCCGGCCTCTGTCAAGAAACCGTGAAGATCGGAACCGCAGCAATCCTGGCCGCGTATAGAGCGATTAAGGTCGAAATGCGACCGGGCGGCGTGGCACTGGAACAAGCCTGCCAATGATGTGGTGGACCAGCCGGCAAAGCCGACGGAAGATATTGCGGCACCAAATCACCCCAAGAAAAGTCACCCCAGCCGGAGGGCGGAGGTGACTTGAAGCGAGAAAACCATGCGTTGCGGAGTTCAGCGCATTTCGTCCGGTCCATCGGCGACGCCGACATGGTGCCGATAGACCATTCCCCAACCCTTCCAGCCGGTGAATAGAAGGATGAGGACGACGACCAGCGACAGGACCAGGCCTACCGGCATCACCGCCGCCTCGCCGTGCGCGAAGCGCGAATACCAGTTGTAGAGCTCGATCAGGACGACAATGACGTTGCCGCCGGCGTGAAGCCAAACGTCCTGAAGATTGCGGATCTGGGTATCGCCGAGGACATCGGTCAGGCCGGCAAGAGCCGCCAGCGCGGCCATGATCAGGCCGGCCCCGAGAAGCCAGAGCGAAGCGGTGACCCAGCCCGGATTGCCGGTCCACCAGAAGACGAGGTCGCAAACGAAGGTCGCGACGAAGAAGGCGATCGGGAACGGAATCAGCATCGCGTGGACAGGATGGCCGGCAATGCTTGCCGTGCTGTGCGGATTGTGGGGGATCATATGCTGAGCCATCGGAATGCCTCCTGGAGGCGTGGCGAGCGCCGCCCTCAGGCCACAGACAATGGATCACTGGCTTGGCGGCAAAAAGCCGGACACATACCGAAC
>NZ_RZSC01000433.1:0-4984 GCF_003998155.1 Mesorhizobium sp. M1E.F.Ca.ET.063.01.1.1 | reverse complement strand
CATCGAGGGTGAGCGCGCGCCGGTCGACTGGTCGGCGAAGAGCAGTTGCACGTCCTTGGCGCGCGCTTCCTTGCCGTTGATGCGGTAGAGCGAGCCCGCCTCGCGCTCGATGCGGCGCGACACCTGCAGTTCGTCGGCATCGTTGAAGGCGGCGGGCGCCGTGCGGTCGCTATTGTCGAGGAACAGCGTGACTTCGGCGGTGTTGCGGGCCGGCCGTGCGCCAGAGCCGGAAAAGATCACGTCGTCCATGCCGGACGCGCGCATGTTCTTGTAGGAGCTTTCGCCCATTACCCAGCGCAGCGCCTCGACAAGGTTCGACTTGCCGCAGCCGTTCGGCCCGACGATGCCGGTCAGCCCGCGTTCGATGACGAACTCGCCGGGCTCGACGAAGGACTTGAAACCGAGGAGGCGAAGGCGCGAAAACTTCATTCGCGCCGCCCCATGAGCGGGTTCCGCAAAAGTGTTCCGCGGTTTTGCGACGAGAACCCGCGGCCAGACAAATGGGCCAGAACGCCGAAGCGCGATCGCTTCGGCGCGGCCCGGACGTCAGAGCAAAGGGTCGATGATGGCCGACATTTCCTCAATCGACATCGCCCCTTTGTAGGTCTTTCCGTTGATGAAGAAGGTCGGCGTCGAGTCGACCTTGAACTCGTCCGCTCCGCGTTTCTGGACTGCTCTCACATCGTCCAGAAGTTTCTGGTCCGTCAAGCAGGCCTCAAAGGACTCCTGTGTAAAACCGGCAAGCTTGGAGATCTGCAGCAGCGCTTCCTTGGTGTTGCTGACGCCAACCCAGCTCGGCTGCTGCTTGAACAGCACATCGACCATCGGGAAATAGTTGTCCTTGGCGCAGCGCGCCAGCATGAAGCCTGCCTCGGCGCTGGGATCGAACGGGAATTCGCGCAGGATGTAGCGGGCCTTGCCGGTGTCGATGTACTTGGTCTTCAACTCAGGGAAGGTGGTCATGGCGAAATGCGCGCAATGCGGGCAGGTCATCGACGCATATTCTACGATGGTGACCTTGGCGTCGTCCTTGCCGAGCTGCTTTTCGGGCAAAGCGCCGGGCTTCAACAGTTCCGCCATGTCGACCGTGCCTTGAGCCTCCGGCGCCTTAGCGGCGGCCGGCGTGGCCGGCTTGGCTGGCGTCGACGGGTTGGCGGGCTTCACATCGGCCGCCTTCGCGTCCTCGCCAGAGTCGCTGCACGCGGCAAGCAGCGCCACAGCCGGAACGGCGGCCAGCGTGGTCAAAAGGTTCCTGCGGGACAAAGAACGGTTCATGCGAATCACCTGATATCGGTTGGATTTTGCAATGCAAGGGCTAGAAAAGGCGAGAGTTGGCGCGAATTAAGGCATCGCCGTCCCCAATCCAATCGCCAAATTTTTCGGCCGCGATCACGAATACGCGATATTGACGACGATTTTGCAGCACGCCACACCTCTTTTCCCAAAACCGCCGCACACTTTCGGGAGATACGCTCACGGCCTTTTTTGACCCAGAATGGTCGCTCCGAGCCGTTCGAGCGAGGCGCGCAGGCCATCGTCCTCGATCTTGCCGACCGTGCGCGCCAGCTTCGATTTCTCCGCCTCGCTGAGCGGCCTCGGCGCCGGTTTCGGACGGGCTTTTGCCGAAAGGACTGGCTTCTGCAATATCTTGATGCGGCCGATGGCGTTGAAGCCCAGAAAGGCGTTGACGCGGTTGATGACCTCGCCGGCCTCATGCTGCAGATGCAGCGCCGCCATGCCTTCGCAGGCGATGATAAGCATTGCCGGCTCGAACGGATCGTCCTCGTGCAGGCGGCGCGGCCATTGGATCTTTTCCGGGCGCGAGTGGCTGGCCAAGCGTGGGCCGGCGATCTCTTCCCACGATTGCACCAGTCCGATCGAGATGCCGGCGCGCTTCCTCAGCACCGGGTCGAGGATCTCGGTCGCGAGATCGCTCACCGGAACGGGATTGCCGAAGGGCCTTTTCCCTGCCATGTGCGTTCTCCGATCCCAAACCCACCCGATCAATGGCACCGCAAGACCAGACCCGCAAGGCCGCAGCCGAGAAGGCCGTATCCGGAGACGCCGGCGAAAGCGAATCCTTGGATATCTCCGCCCGCCTGCTTGCCTGGTATGACGCGCATCACCGCGACCTGCCCTGGCGTGTAACACCGGGGGCACTCGCGCGCGGGACAAGGCCCGATCCCTACCGCGTGTGGCTCTCCGAGGTGATGCTGCAGCAGACCACCGTTGAGGCGGTGAAAGCCTATTTCCGCAGCTTCCTGGAGAAATGGCCGAGCGTCGAGGCGCTGGCCGCCGCGCCCGCCGAGGACGTCATGAAGGCCTGGGCCGGGCTCGGCTATTATTCCCGGGCGCGCAACCTGAAGGCTTGCGCCGATCTCGTGGCGCGGCAGGGCGGCCGCTTCCCCGACACCGAAGCCGGCCTGAGGCAATTGCCGGGCATCGGCGCCTATACAGCAGCGGCGATAGCGGCGATAGCCTTCGACCGGCCGGCCGCTGTCGTCGACGGCAATGTCGAGCGCGTCATCTCGCGGCTCTATTCGATCGAAACGCCACTCGGCGAGGCCAAGCCAGAGATCCGCGCACTGGTCGAAAAGCTGGTGCCGCAAACAAGGCCCGGCGATTTCGCCCAGGCGATGATGGATCTCGGCGCGACGATCTGCACGCCGCGCCGCCCGCGCTGCATGCTGTGCCCGGTGCGGGAAGATTGCAGCGCGATCCTTTCTGGCGATCCGGAGCGGTTCCCGGTCCGCCTGCCGAAGGACGACAAGCCGCTCAGGCGGGGTGCTGCCTTTGTCGCCCAACGCAGCGATGGCGCCATCCTGCTGCGCAAGCGACCCGACAAGGGGCTGCTCGGCGGCATGACCGAGGTGCCCACCACTGCCTGGACGGCGCGGATCGATGGCGCGACCACGCCAGCTGCAGCACCCTTTCCGGCCGACTGGCGGCGCGCCGGGCGGATCGGCCATGTTTTCACGCATTTCGCGCTCGAACTCGAAGTCTTTCATGCCCACATCAAAGGTGATGTGCCGGGTGGGCATTTCTGGTCGCTGGCCCATGAAATTTCCGGGGAAGCGCTGCCCACCGTCATGAAAAAGGTAATCGAGGCGGCGATACCCGGCGCGACCAAAAAGCGTCCACATTGAAAGGCAGGCAATGACTGAAATCCGTCACATCGTGTTCGACATCGGCAGGGTGCTGATCCATTACGATCCGGACCTTGCGTTCAGCCGCCTGATTCCCGATGCGGAAGAGCGGAAGTGGTTCTTCGCCAATATCTGCACCAGCGAATGGAACCTCGAGCAGGATCGCGGCCGCACGTGGGAAGAGGCCGAGGCGCTGCTGATCGCCGAGCATCCCGATCATGCCGAGAACATCCGCAATTTCCGCCGTCACTGGCACGAGATGGTGCCGCATGCCTATGACGACAGCGTCGCCCTCATGATCGAACTGATCGAAGGCGGCCATGACGTGACCATGCTGACCAACTTTGCCGTCGACACACTTGCTGAAGCCCGCCAGCGCTTCGATTTTCTCAGCCGGCCGCGCGGCGTCACCGTCTCGGGCGAGATCGGCCTGATCAAGCCGGACCGCGCCATCTACGATCATCACATCGCGGCCTTCGGGCTCGAACCATCGGCGACGCTGTTCATCGACGACAGCCAGAAGAATGTCGACGGCGCCAAGGCCGCCGGCTGGCAGGCGGTGCTGTTCACCGACGCCAAGACGCTTCAAGCAGACCTTGAGCGGTTTGGGATTGCGGCTTGATCTGAATCGCTTGCGGCGATCCGTTCACGTCTTGATTCAAGTGCGGTTCGACGATTCCATGGGATCGCCGAACCGCTCTTGAATATTGTTCTTTCGCAATTCCGGACGGAAAACCGCTGGGCGCTTTTCCTGGAATTGCCCTGGCGGATCAGCCGCCTGCCCGCTCCATGCCGAGGCGCGCGATGCGCCGCAGCTCGTCGATCGGGGTCAGCCCGCCGCTGCGCTCATAGTGCCAGAAGGTCCAGCCGTTGCAGGCATCCAGCCCCTGCACTTCGGCGCCGATCTTGTGGATCGAGCCGGCGCTGTCGCCGATGGCCAGCGTGCCGTCGGCGCGCACCTTGGCGGCCCAGCGCTTCTTGGCGTCATAGAGCGTGGCGCCCGGCGCCACCAGGCCGGTGTCGATCAGGCTGATGAAGGCGACGCGCGGCTCGGCGCGCTTGCCGGAAAGCACGGTGAGGTCGGCGCCATCAAGCGGGCGAACAGCTGCGATACGCTCGTTGGCGGCGTCTATATAGGCCTGCTCGCGCTCGATACCGACGAAGTGGCGGCCGAGGCGCCTGGCGACGGCGCCGGTGGTGCCCGAGCCGAAGAAGGGATCGAGCACGACGTCGCCCGGCTTGGTCGAGGCCATCATGATGCGGGCAAGCAGCGCTTCCGGCTTCTGCGTCGGATGCAGCTTGTTGCCGTTGTCGTCCTTCAGGCGCTCGCCACCGGTGCAGATCGGGAACAGCCAGTCGGAGCGCATCTGCAGGTCGTCGTTCGACGCTTTCAGCGCTTCGTAGTTGAAGGTGTAGCCCTTGCCCTTCTGGTCGCGCGAGGCCCAGATCATCGTCTCATGCGCGTTCTGGAAGCGGCGGCCGCGGAAATTCGGCATCGGGTTGGTCTTGCGCCAGACGACGTCGTTGAGGATCCAGAAGCCGAGATCCTGCATCCTCGCGCCGACGCGGAAGATGTTGTGGTAGGAGCCGATGACCCAGATGGTGCCGTTGGGCTTCAGCACACGGCGTGCCGCGAGCAGCCAGGCGCGGGTGAAGGCATCATAGGCCTCGAAGCTCTCGAACTGGTCCCAGTCGTCGTCGACGGCGTCGACCTTGGACTGGTCCGGCCGGTGCAGGTCGCCGTCGAGCTGCAGATTATAGGGCGGATCGGCGAAGATGACGTCGATCGACTTTTCCGGCAGACGATCGAGGGCCGCGACGCAGTCGCCTTTCAGGAT
>NZ_RZSC01000432.1:0-5020 GCF_003998155.1 Mesorhizobium sp. M1E.F.Ca.ET.063.01.1.1 | reverse complement strand
CTTCGACCTGCCGAGCGCCAATATCCTGCACACCTCGACGCCGCACCATTGGCGCGACGCCGAGCCTGGCGAAAGCGAGGAGCAGTTCTCCAGCTGGCTGGCCGAAGATCTCGAGACGCTGATCCTTGCCGAGGGGCCGGAGACGATCGCCGCCTTCATCGGCGAGCCGATCATGGGCGCCGGCGGCGTCATCGTTCCTCCAGCCGGCTATTGGGAAAAGATCCAGGCGGTGCTGTCGAAATACGGCATCCTGCTGGTGGCCGACGAGGTGATCTGCGGCTTCGGCCGCACCGGCAAGATGTTCGGCTCGCAGACTTTCGGCATCAAGCCCGACATCATGGTACTGTCGAAGCAGATCTCGTCGTCCTACCTGCCGATCTCGGCGCTGCTCATCAACGACAAGGTATTCGAGCCGATCGCCGACGAGAGCAACCGCATCGGCACTTTCGGCCACGGCTTCACCGGCGGCGGCCATCCGGTGGCTGCTGCCGTCGCGCTGGAAAACATCAAGCTGATCGAGGAGCGCGACCTCGTCGGCAATGCGCGCAAGGTCGGCGCGCGCCTGCAGGCACGGCTGCGCAAGCTGGATTCCCATCCGCTGGTGGGCGAGGTGCGCGGCGTCGGCCTCATCGCCGCCGTCGAGCTGGTCGCCGACAAGGCCAGCAAGGCGCCGTGGGGCAAGCCCGCCGCGCTCGGCGCGCTGGTCAACGGCTTCCTGCAGCAGAATGGCGTGATCTCGCGCAACATGGGCGATGCGATTGCCTTCTGTCCGCCGCTGATCATCACCGAGGCTGAGGTCGATGCCCTGGTTGACGCGTTCGAACGGTCGCTCGACGCCGCGCTGCCGCAGGTTCAGCCGCAGGGCTGAACAGGCCGCTGCCGGCATCGCCCGGCTCGCCGCTGTGCGTCGCCCATTCCAGCATCGCGGCGGTCGACGGGCTGGAAGTCGCGCTGAAGGGCGGGCAGGTCGGGACCGACCGCTATTTCTCGGCCATCCGCGACGGCCTCGGCGGTTGACAGCGCCGTGCCGTTCCGAGGTTCCGCGATGCACCGTGCCGCGCCTCGCGACCTTCCGGCTGCATTTCTCGCCAAGAAAAACAGAACGTTCCAAGCGGTCGGGAAACGCTTTAGTCTCGCCGCCGACGATAGTGCAGGGGAGAAACGCATGAGCATGAGCCAGAAGCTGATCAACGATGGCAACGCGGCGGTCGACGAAATGCTGATAGGCATCATGGCCGCGCATCCCGAGCATCTTTGGCGCCCGGACAACGCGCCGCGTGCGGTCGTCGCCAGACACGGTCCGCGGAGTGGCAAGGTGGCGCTGATCATCGGCGGCGGCTCGGGCCACGAGCCGACCTTCCTGGGCTATGTCGGCAAGGGGCTGGCGGACGCCGCCGCGATCGGCAACGTCTTCGCTTCGCCCCCTCCGCAGCCGGCGGTCGACGCGGCGATGGCCGCGAGCGGCGATGCCGGTGTCCTGTTCATGTATGGCAACTATGCCGGCGACGTGATGAACTTCGACATGGCCGCCGAGCTTCTGGAGATGGAAGGCATCGAGGCACGCACGGTGCTGACCACCGACGACATCGCATCCGCGCCACGCGACCAGCGGCAAAAGCGTCGCGGCGTTGCCGGCAATGTGTTCATCTTCAAGGCCGCGGGCGCGGCCGCGGACATGATGATGCCGCTGGACGAGGTGGAACGGATCGCCCGGCACGCCAACGACCGCACCTTCACCATGGGCGTGGCGCTCTCGTCCTGTTCCCTGCCGCAGACGCGGCGGCCGAGCTTCGATCTGCCCGCCGGCGAGATGGAGATCGGCATGGGCATCCATGGCGAGCCCGGCGTGCGGCGCGGGCCATTGCGGCCGGCCAACGACGTCGCCGACGAAATCATGGACGCGATCCTGGCGGAAATGAAAGCGCCGGCCGGCGATCGTGTCGCGGTGCTGGTCAATTCGCTCGGCGCGACGCCGCTGATGGAACTCTACATCCTGAACGCCCGGATCGCGGAACGCCTGAAGGCTGCCGGGCTGGTCGTCCACAAGACGCTGGTCGGCCCCTACTGCACGTCGCTCGACATGGCCGGCGCCTCGATCACCATCATGCATCTCGATGACGAACTGCAGCGCATGATCGACCATCCCTGCGACTGCGCCATGTTCCGGAGCTGAGCAAGATGGAGTTTACGACCAGGGATTTGAAGGCCCTTTTCGGCGCCTTCTCCGCACGGATGGCGAGTGAGCGCGACAGGCTCTGCGCGCTCGACGGGGTAATAGGGGACGCCGATCACGGCATCGCCATGGAACAAGGCATGAAGGCCGCGGCCGATGCAGCCCAGGCTGCCGAGGGCACGCTGCAGGACGTATTCAATGCCGCCGCCAAGGGCTTTCTCAACGCTGTCGGCGCCTCCTCCGGACCTCTCTACGCGACCGCCCTTCTGCGCGCCGGCAAGGCCGCGGGTCCGCGCGGGTCGATGCCGAGCGGCGAACTGCGGACCGTCATTGCGGCGATGCGCGACGGCATCGTCCAGCGCGGCAAGGCCGAACCCGGGCAGAAGACGATGCTCGATGCCTGGGCTCCAGCCGCGGATGCGGCCGTCAATGGCCAGAGCGCCGACGCCATAGCCGCCGCCGCCCGCCAGGGCGCGGAAGCGACACGCGATATGATCGCAACCGTCGGCCGCGCCGCGCGGCTCGGCGAGCGCTCGCTGGGTCATCCGGACCCCGGCTCGGTTTCGGCCGCATTGCTGGTCGAAGAAATCTGCAATGCGATGAAGACCGCCTAAAGCGCGCCGCGATCTTTCAGATCGCTTCTGCGCTTTAGGTTTTTGTTTTTACGCATGTCTTTTTCCCGAAACCGGGTCCCACTTTCGGGAGACATGCTTTGAGCCGTCCGCCGACGAGACGGCTCAAGCCGGCAATCCCGCCCCGGGAGCCATCAACTCCGCAGCGCCACATAGATCGCCGGAATGACGAGCACCGTCAGCAGCGTCGAAGAGGCAAGCCCGAACAGCAGCGAGATGGCGAGACCTTGGAAGATCGGGTCCGTCAGGATCACCGCCGCGCCGATCATCGCGGCCAGCGCGGTGAGCAGGATGGGCTTGAAGCGGATCGCGCCGGCCTTGAGCAGGATGTCGACCAATGGCCGGTCGGTGCCGCGGGAGTGGCGGATGAAATCGACCAGCAGGATCGAGTTGCGCACGATGATGCCGGCCAGTGCGATGAAGCCGATCATCGACGTGGCCGTGAAGGGCGCGGCGAAAGCCCAGTGGCCGAGCATGATGCCGATCAGCGTCAGCGGGATCGGGGTGAGGATCACCAGCGGCAGCCGGAAGGAGCCGAACTGCGCGACGACCAGGATATAGATGCCGAGGATCGCCACCATGAAGGCGGCGCCCATGTCGCGGAAGGTTACCCAGGTCACCTCCCATTCGCCGTCCCACAGAAGCGTCGGCTTCGATTCGTCGTCCGGCTGGCCATGCAGCGCGATCGCCGGCTTCGGCAGCGCCCTCCAGTCCGCCTTGGCGATCGCGTCGTCGACGGCGAGCATGCCGTAGACGGGCGCCTCGAAGGCGCCGGCCAACTCGCCCATCACCATTTCGGCGGGGCGGCCGTTGTGGCGGAAGATCGGGTACGAGGCGGGCTCGCCCGCAAGGCGCACCACGTCGCCGAGCTCGACCACGTCGCGAGCGCCCGGCAAGGCATTGGCCGGCACCGGCGTCGCCAGCGCGCGCTGGTCGACGACGCCACCGGCCTTTGACAAGGCAATGCGGATCGGGATCGGATAACGGCCGCCGCCGCGGTGCGAATAGCCGACAGTGGTGCCGCCGAAGAGATAGCTCAGCGTGTCGTAAACGTCCGACTGCTCGACCTTGTAATATTCGAGATTGTCCTGGTCGATCGCCAGCCGCTGCCGTCCGGGTTGTTTGTGGAAGCTGTCGTCGACGTCGACGATGAACGGGACGCTCGAGAAGGTCTCGCGCACCTTGGCCGCGACAGCGCGGCGGGTCTCGGCGTCCGGCCCGTAGATTTCGGCCAGCAGCGTGCCCAGCACCGGTGGTCCGGGCGGCGGCTCGACCACCTTGACGACTGTGCCCGCCGGCATGGCCATGCCTTTCAGGCGCTCGCGTATGTCGAGCGCGATGGCGTGGCTGGCGCGGCCGCGCTCACCCTTCGGTACTAGGTTGACAGTCACGTCGCCCTGCTCGGGGCTGGAGCGCAGATAATAATGGCGCACCAGTCCGTTGAAGTTGAAGGGCGCGGCGGAGCCGGCATAAGTCTGGAAGGAGACGACCTCCGGCACGCCGGCCAGGCGGTCGACCGCTGCTTGCAGCAGCCGGTTCGTGTCCTCGACGGACGAGCCCTTGGGCAGGTCCGCGACCACCTGCAGCTCGGTCTTGTTGTCGAACGGAAGCAGCTTCACCGTCACATGCCTGGTGTAGATCAGCGCCATGGAAGACAGCGTCGCGACACCGACGACGAGCAGGAACATCCAGGCACGCAGGCGCGACTTCAGGATCGGCCGGGCGGCCGCGACATAGGCGCGGCCGAGCGCTCCTATATGTCCGTCGCCATGGCCTGTCCGTCCATCCGCCGCGTCTTGCCTGCGGCCAAGCTTCATCATCAGCCAGGGTGTCAGCATCACGGCGACGAAGAAGGAGAACAGCATCGCGGCCGAGGCATTGGCCGGAATCGGGCTCATATACGGTCCCATCATGCCCGACACGAAAAGCATCGGGAGCAGCGCCGCGACGACGGTCAGCGTGGCGACGATGGTCGGGTTGCCGACCTCGGCGACAGCGTCGATGGCGGCGGCGCTCCGCGAACGCCCGTCATCCATGGCCCAGTGGCGGGCAATGTTCTCGATGACGACGATGGCGTCGTCGACCAGGATGCCGATCGAGAAGATCAGCGCGAACAGGCTGACGCGGTTCAGCGTGTAACCCATGATGCGGGAGGCAAAGAGCGTGAGCAGGATCGTCGTCGGGATGACAACCGCCACCACCAGCGCCTCGCGCC
>NZ_RZSC01000431.1:0-5080 GCF_003998155.1 Mesorhizobium sp. M1E.F.Ca.ET.063.01.1.1 | reverse complement strand
GTCACGGCGGGGCGGGCTAGCGCGAATGGGATTGAGAACGTGGCGACGCGCATGGGGGCGGCGTTCTCTTCATACGGTCAACTCGCCTTGAAGATATATGTCGCGCTCTGGATCGTCGCTCTGCTGGCCCCGGTTTTCGTCAGCATAAAAGCCTGAACCCGGTCGGCATTCGTCGAGAGGCGAAAACGAGAAAGATGCGAGCATGGCAAACCGCTACGCGCTGCGGATGGACGAGCCGAATAGCTGGACCGTTTTCGACATCTTCGCCGGCCAACCTGCCAAGTTCGAGAAGAAGATGATGGTCGGGATCAAGACGCGCCGGGCGGAAAAGATTGTTGGCGAACTGAACATTCAGGACGCCAAGCGGCGGGAAGAGGCCGGCCGGGAATCCTGATTGGCAAGGCCGATATTGCGGTTCAGCGCTCCTGGCCCGGTCATGGAGCAATCGCCGAATGTCGACTGCCTCCTGCAGTCATTTCGCTTGAAAGGATAATACCCATGAGAACCATGAAAACACCAGATGCCCCGCCCATCATGATCGTGGCCGTCGCCAAATCATCCAAGATTATGTCGGCGCGGCTGACGATCAGAACGGACGAGGCAGCAAGGCGCAGGATCGCCGACACCGACGGCACTCTAAGGCGGGCACGCGAACTCGCGGAACGTAACCGCCTGATTTGAACCAGGCCTTCGTTGGCCAAAAGGTGTCTACCGCAACAACCGCCATCGTGATTAGAGCCGAAAACTGCATTTCCCAGCGAGGCAAGGTTGGGGTTCAGGGGATCGGCTGACGAGTGGGAAAGTGACAATGGCAACTGTCGAATTGATAACAGTTGAGGAGCGGCCCGGTGGCCAGCTTCTATTTAATGTTCGCGTGACCTCACCCGCTGGCAAAATTGAACTGCCGATCGCCATCGAGGGCCAAGGATCTGTCGCTTCGAATGAAACGACGGTTCTTCAGTTGGCGCTTGGTTTTGCCAAAGACCTAGAGGCTTCGGTCCGGCTTCGTCTTGGAGCGGAGCAATAGGGGTCTTTAGCAGCGACGAGTCACTGTGCCAATGATCTGGTCCCGACACGATGCAAGACCTGGCAGGTTGCTCTGGGCTAGAAAGCCGACCGTTCATCCAGCGACCGATTTGCGCCCGGGCGCTTCGTCGGGAACCGGCGTCAAGTGTCGACGGCGTGGGCTCCGATAGTGGAGGAACCAACATCATTAGCATCATCGGCAAGACGGTGGCCGTCCAGAACGCCGCCTGTCGCTTTTTTGTCGGCAGCAGCGGCTTCCAAGACTAACGCCGACCGAAGCCTTGGCCCTGCTTTCGGATCCCACGCCCGCCGAGGCGTGGCTTGAAGCAATAGGAACTGCTCCGCCAGGTGGCCATCGGGCTGTTGACGTTGGCCCTGTCGCAACCACCTTGGTCAGGACATAGTTGAGTCCTTCAAGGCATCTCGGGTTTGCATTCCTTGCTTTGCCAACCTTTAGTCCACGTGCCGTGTGCCAGCTGCCTGATGAGGATGAGCGCATCCTCCAAAAGCGCAGCAAGAGCATTGCAGCAAGAGTGTTAAAGAGTTGCGCACTCGCATTGCAGGTCAAGCTTTTGAACCATTCGGCGCATTCGGGCGTTGGGGGGCATGTCAGCCCACGACAACAGCCGTGACAGCTATCTGCGAAGCATTCGCCGCGCTCGACGTCGCGCCGAGTTACGCTCTGATGAGACACAGCACCTCATCGATGAAAGCCGTCGCCTGATCGAACAATCCCACCAGATTCTAAAGCGGGTCAAATCAGGCAAGAACCCTCGGTCAGGGCATCTGACAAGAACTGACTCGTGCGAAGGCCCATCCCATGGCCGAGACCAAGCGAGAGCGCGAACTGCAATTGCAGGCAGCGAAGGAATTTCGGGTGCAGTTCCTTATGAAGGAAACGGGCATTACCGAGGCCCAGGCTCGTGAACTTGTCGGTATGATCGGCTTAGATGCGAGCTCGCTTCTTCGCGAGGCGCGTCTTCTGAGGAAGAAGAAGTAGCATGCACAGGCCCCGGTGGAGGTCGTCTTTCCTGTGAGAAGGACTATGGTGCGCGTTTCACGGTTCGCCAGGTTGGCAGACCGCGACGCCCGTGCAAAGCGACGGGACAGCAAGGGAGATGCAATGCAGGTACTCGTACGCGACAACAATATCGAACAGGCCCTTCGGGTCTTGAAGAGGAAAATGCAGCGTGAAGGCATCTTTCGTGAGATGAAGGCTCGCCGGGCCTATGAGAAGCCCTCCGAGAGAAAGACTAGGCAACGAGCCGAAGCCATCAGACGAGCACATAAGCTGGCCAGGAAGCGCGCACAGAGAGAAGGCCTGCTGCCTCAGCCAAAAGGAAAAGGTCCGCTACCGCGCCGGCCCGCGCCGGGGGCGCAACGAACTGTCGAAAGTGGAGGCAGCTTTAGGCCGTCGTCCGCGTGAGCGGCGGGATGCCACCGGTTCTCCGCACTTGTTTGCCGACTGCGGAGGGCGCTTCTCTCGCCCCGCTGTATCAGCGTCATGGATCGCGGGGGGGCGTGTCCGGCCGGGCATTCGGAAATTCCTGCTCTCGATGTCGATCACCTGCCCGCAACCGGGACATTCGAGCTGTACGTGCCTGCGAATCCAGCCGATGCTTTTCCTGATCTCATAGTCGCAGGCGGGACAGATGATCCCGATCTCGTCGTCTTCGTAGTCGCTGGCCGGCATATAAGTCTGGCTCCGGTCGGCGGGCTTTTTTGTCAGTTCAGCCTGGGCCGTTCCTCGTTGACGTAGCGAGAAAGGAAGCTCGCGATGTTCATGCAGAGTTGGACATCCGGCTTGACCTGCAAAGGGGGTGCGGCCGGGTCGTTCACAGTGCCGAGTATTGGCACCAGAAAGAAGTCGTCATAGCGCTGTCCGTCGGTGGTGACGACAAACGTAAAGCCAGCGAACTCGGCGTTCAGGCCGGCCTCGATCCTCATCAGCATCACTAGGTTGTCGAACTTGGCACCATGCGGCGGTACTACCAGAAAATGCCGACAAGGCCCCGGCTTGGATGCTGCTGGTTTCATGTGTAGCGGCCCCCCTTAAAACGGGCACGCTAGGTCTGCCACGCTCACAAGGCAAATCACGTCTTGCCCCGGATTGAGCCACAGTGAATTCCCAGTCACTATCCACAGTCCTCATTTGCCGTATATGTTCGCCCGATGGTGGCAGGGCGTTACGATATCGAAAGCGACCCGGACGGCACCTTTTCGGTGATCGACGTTATGACCGGGCTTCCCTACGAGATCTGCGGCCTCCTGCTCGAAAGCATGCCTTTCTGGCTGGCGCTCGACTTGGCCGATTTCCTGAATGACATGGACCGTCAGAGGAAACGCCCCCACTAACGCCGACTCGGCTTCCATAGGTGGGAGCGCTAAAGCGCCGATTAGCGCTTCTTCGGCGGGGTCTTCGGCTCGGCTGTTTCTTTAGCAAGCCGCGCACGTCGCAAACGTTCGGTTTTCGCCTCCCTCGCTGCGGCCTCCTTCTCAATGATCACCTTGGCTGCCCTGGTTGTGGCGTCCTGCTTCACCTCGCCGGGAGAAGCTTTGGGCTTAAAAACGCCATTCGGAATCGAGGGGGGCATAATAACTCCTTACAACGAAAAAAGGCCGGGACATGCCCGACCTTCCACTGTTCGCCTCAATGGCCGCTGCCAATACATCCGTGGTCAATGGCCATGGGACGCACAGCGTCAAGCTGCCTGGATGTTCTCCGCAGAACTCTTGCCTTTGCGTGCATCTTTGACGATGTCGAAGCTCACCTTCTGGCCCTCGACGAGGGACCGCATTCCGGCGCGCTCCACAGCAGAAATATGGACAAACACGTCCGGCTGCCCATTGCCCACTTCGATGAAGCCGAAGCCTTTGGTGGTGTTGAAGAACTTCACTGTCCCAGTAGCCATACGATTTCCTTTCAAATCGATGCAAATCATCGCGTTTGGCCGCCTGACCAAACGTCCCAGTTTTTCGAAATTGAGAGAAAATCGTCAGGGCGCCAATGCGCGAAAACAACGTTCGTTCAACAAGATCGACGCTCGAAACATAGCGCCTTTTTTTCCTGCGGCAAGGTCGTCGGCGCGCTGGTGCTGCGCTGAAAGAAAGACTCGCCGGGCGAGGAACCCCAAGCACCTCAAGCCCGGCGAGAGCTTATTTCCTGATCCCCCGATCAGGACCCGGTGGGAGGATTAGCACCGGCAATCTCTTCAGTTGCAAGGCGGGTGCCAGCATTTTGGTGCCGAAACGGGACATTGGCAAACCCAGGCCAGTACAAGACCAGGCCAGCGCGCGCTGGTTATCCAAAACAGCGCATCTTGCCCTACGGCGCGGCGGCCGGCGCTTCTAAGTTCGGCCTCGGCGCTAGATGAGCCCGGCTTGCTTTTGGGGTTATGATTGAGGTTCGCAAGCCGGGCTATGCGCCGACTGATGGGCGGGGGCTTGGGGTTTATCAGCCGGCGCGATCGGGAGACTGTCTGATTTGCCAGCAGGCCCGCAAATCGACCGAGGTTCAGACTTCCAAGCGCATTGGTCCGAATAAACGAAGCATATAGCCCCTTATTCCATTGAGACGGCGGCCTGCCCTTGGCAAATGCCAGGCGATCAGGAATATAATCCTCACTGGTGCGGCGACCTCATTTTCGGAGATCGCCAATGACAATGAAATTCCCCTTCGTAGAAAACACGCTTGGCAAGAAGCTAGAGGCTGGCACAGGTCTCTCGGTCGACTGCTTGACCTGCAAGCGAAAAGCTCATTTAGACGTCGCCGAGCTGGTGAAGCGGCTCGGGCCGGACCATGGGTGCTTGCACTGGGATCTGATCGAAATCATCTACTGCCACGAGTGCCGAAACGCCGGCCGCGACGATCGAAACCTACAATTCACGAATCATGCGGTGACGCCAGACAAGCGGAGGAGACCCGATGCGTGACGATGAGCTTACCGAACGACCTAGCCGCGGCTGGACGCCATGGAAGGAAGGCAACGGCGAGGCCGACATCGACAAGGTCTGGTGGGCGGCCAGGTGCCTGCATTTTCCCAAGCTCAACGTG
>NZ_RZSC01000430.1:0-5095 GCF_003998155.1 Mesorhizobium sp. M1E.F.Ca.ET.063.01.1.1 | reverse complement strand
GCGGGGCGCCGGCGCCTGTACGCGGGTCGCCGCGTCCGAGCGGAAGTTGCGCACGTTGGCGCGGCGCTGCACAGGCTGCTCGTCGTCGAAATCGTCGAGGTCGGCCTCTTCCTCTTCGTCGGCGAAGTCATCGTCGTCGACCGGATCGACCGAGGCGCTGCGGTCGTTGACCATGGCGGCGAAGAATTCCGGCTCGACGCGGGCGCGGCCGCCGGGGCTCATCCGGGCCTCGGCGAACTCGGCCGATTCGACCCGTTCGGCGGCGCGGCGCCAGGCACTGGCCCGCGGTTCCATCTGCGGCTCGAACTCGTCGCGCTCCTGCCTGCGGCGCGCGGCGCGGCGGTGCAGGAAGGCGCGGAACGACAGCCACCAATGGGTGATGGCGCCGAGCGCCAATATGCCTTCGTCGCCTTCGTCGTCATCCTCGCTGAACAGCAGGTCGTCCTGCTCGCGCGGATCGGGCTGGGCGGCCCGCTCCATGACCGCAAAGCCGTTCTTGCGCGAAATCAGCGCCGAGCCATAGGCGAACAGCCAGAGCGCCGGCGCGGCAAGCACGACGGCGATCATGGTGGCGAAAAGGCCCTTCGGATAGCCGCCGACGGCGATCCCCGGGATCTTCAGCACCATGTCGCCGAACACGCCGCCAAGGCCGGTGGGCAGCGGCCAGGTGTTGGGCGGCGTCACGCAACCGGCGATGGCCGCCGCGAGCAGCGCATAGCCGAACCAGGCAAGCCCGCGTTTCGGCAGCCTGTCGACGCCGCGCGCGGAAAAGAGAAGAAAACCCCAGACCACCGCCGGTACCAGGCCGGCGACGGCGGCAAGGCCGAAGAACTGCATGGCGAGGTCGGAAAACACCGCGCCGGCATAGCCCATGGCGTTGGTGACGATGTTGTTGGTGGCGTGCGAGAAGCTCGGATCGGCGACGTTCCAGGTGGCGAGGCTGGCGACGCCGAAAGCGGTGAACACGAACAGGCCGGCGCCGACCAGCCGCCCGACCTGGCGCCGTGCGAATGCCTGGATGCCGTGCCCCGTATCGGTCAGCGCGAGCGGTGCTGAAGCGCCTGAACGCATGCCTCTTCCCCGTAAGTCAGTGCCTGGCCGGATGCGTGGCGCATGCCGGGAGATTCGGCTGCCAGACTATCGGGGGGAAGGTTAAGGCCGCATTAACCATGGCTTTTTACCGACGATGGCGCACAGTCAAATAGGTAGAGACAAGGATGGCGGGCCTGGCGGCCCGCCATTTTTCTGCTTGAATGACGAAACGATCAGGCCCGTCAGGACCCGATCTCCCGCAGAACTACTTGTGACCGGCGTACATCATCAGGTTGGCGCAGAATTCGGCGTGGGGCTTGCTCATCGCCGCGTCCTGGCACTCCTTCATCATGGCGTCCTGTTTGTCCTTCGCCGTCGAGGCCCAGGCCGCCTTGAAGTCGGCTTCGGATTTCATGGTCTTCATGCTGGAATCGGTGAAGAACGGCGCCATGTTGTCAGGCTCGTCGAGCGCGCCAGCAAGTGCCACTCCGCTGACCATCGACAGAGCCATTGCTCCCAGGAAGATAGTCTTGAATTTCATTGGTTGGTTCCTTCCCTCTTGTTTGGCGAGCGCCTCCTTGGCGGTCGTTCTCTCAGTACGGAACCACAAAGCCCAACGTTTCATACCGGCGCGATCAAGTGAATGTGATTGAAATCCGCCTGACGCCACGCAAAAAAAGGAGGCCCGGAAGATCTTCCGGGCCTCAAGGCGTGAGCCCCTTTCGAGAGCGTCACGACGGGATCTTGGAGTAACTCCAGAAAACCGCTGCACGGCTTTCGTTGATATTCGGGCCGGCGGGAGGAGGATCCGCCGGCCCTTTGGCAAAGCCGGCCTTACGGCACCACTTCGCCGTGCTGGGTGACGTCGAGACCCTCGACCTCTTCCTGGCTGCTCGGACGCAGGCCGACCAGCGCCTTGACGATGAAGAGGATCACGAAGGTGGCGATCGCCGTCCACAGGATGGTGAAGACGATGCCGTAGACCTGCGTGACGACCGAAGCGCCCTTGCCGAGCGCGTTGATCTCCGGATCGGCGAGCGCGCCGGTGAGCAGCGCACCGATGACGCCGCCGACGCCGTGCACGCCGAAGGCATCGAGCGAGTCGTCATAGCCGAACATGTGCTTCACCTTGACGGCCGAGATGTAGCAGAGCACGCCGGCGACGATGCCGATGATGAACGCGCCGGTCGGGTTGACGAAGCCGGAAGCCGGCGTCACCGCGACCAGGCCGGCGACGGCGCCCGAGATGATGCCGAGCACCGAGGGCTTCTTGGCGACGATCCATTCGGCGAACATCCAGGCCAGCGCCGCGGCGGCGGTGGCAACCTGCGTGTTCATCATCGCCGCACCCGCGAGGCCGTCGGCGGCGAGCTCGGAACCCGCGTTGAAGCCGAACCAGCCGACCCACAGCAGCGAGGCGCCGATCACCGAATAGACGAGGTTATGCGGTGCCATGTTGGTGGTGCCGTAGCCCTCGCGCTTGCCGAGGACGAGCGCGCAGACCAGGCCCGCGACACCGGCGTTGATGTGGACGACCGTGCCGCCGGCAAAGTCGAGAACGCCGGCCGAACCGAGGAAGCCGCCGCCCCACACCCAGTGCGCGATCGGCGCATAGACGAAGACCAGCCACAGGCCCATGAAGATCAGCAGCGCCGAGAACTTCATGCGCTCGGCGAAGGCGCCGGCGATCAGCGCCGGCGTGATGATGGCGAAGGTCAACTGGAACATCGAGAAGACGAATTCGGGAATGTTCGCCACGCCCGGCAGCCACAGCGTCGAGGTGGTGATGCCGTGATGGAAGAATTTCGAGAAGCCGCCGAGATAGGCGTTCGTGGCGCCGCCGTCGGAGAAGGCCAGCGAATAGCCGAACATGAACCACAGCACCGTCACCAGGCAGGTGATGGCAAAGCTCTGCATGATGGTGGCGAGCACGTTCTTCTTGCGCACCATGCCGCCGTAGAACAGCGCCAGGCCCGGAATGGTCATCATCAGCACCAGCGCCGTCGAGGTCAGCATCCAGGCGGTGTTGCCGGTGTCGAGGACCGGGGTCGGCGCGGCAGGTGCGGCCGGCGCTGCCGGAGCCGCTTCCTGCGCGAAGGCGGCGACGGTGCCGAATACTGCGAGAGCGAGCGCACCGAGCGCGGCCGCGCGTCCCGTCGTCTTCAAGGTGGAAGGTATGTTCATTGAACTCTCCGTTGGAATAGCTGGTCGCCGCTCAGAGCGCGTCGGTGTCTGTTTCGCCGGTGCGGATGCGCACCGCCTGGTCGATGCCGAAGACGAAGATCTTGCCGTCGCCGATCTGGCCGGTCTTGGCGGCCGCGGTGATGGCTTCGACGGCCTTGTCGACCATGTCGGCGCCGACGGCGACCTCGATCTTGATCTTGGGCAGGAAGCTGACCGCGTATTCCGCGCCGCGATAGATTTCCGTATGTCCCTTCTGACGCCCGTAGCCTTTGACTTCGGTGACGGTCAGGCCCTGGATGCCAACGGCGGTGAGCGCTTCGCGCACCTCGTCGAGCTTGAACGGCTTGATGATTGCCATCACGATTTTCATAAGGTTTCACCCTTTGCTGTTGCGGTCCCCCGCGTTTGCACACCTTCACCGATCCCGAGGAGAGCCGGAGAGTGCCGAACAGGATTCAAACTTCATGCCAATTGCCGAAGCAGGGCGTTAACCTGTTGTAAACAAAGGGAACGGCGCTGCCGGAACCAGTGACTGCCCAAAGCGACGGTTGGCTGCCTGATTAAAAAATAGGCAAATTTTCAAAAATGCCTATTTCGCAAGCCTATGGCGCAACTGTGGGCAGCGGCAGTGGGTTGACGCAAGAATTCCGCGTAAAATCAGGCCAGGCGGATTTCTTTTGCGCGACGAAGGGCGCGCCCACGGCGGAAGAGAGTTTGGCCTGTTCAGCGCCGCAGCCGGATGAGGCCTTCCTGGGCGACCGAGGCGATCAGGGTCCCGTCGCGCGCGAACAGCGATCCGCGGGTGAAACCGCGCGAGCCTTGCGTCGAGGGGCTGTCCTGCGTGTAGAGGATCCAGTCGTCCAGCGAATGGCTGCGGTGGAACCACATCGCATGGTCGAGGCTGGCCGCCTGGATGTCGCGATCGAAAATGGCGCGACCATGCGCGAAAGTCGAGGTATCGAGCAGCGTCATGTCGGAGAGATAGGCGAGCACGGCCGCCTGCGTGGCGCGGTCCTCCGGCACCGGACCGGTGGTGCGGATCCAGATGTTCTGCTCCGGCTCCAGCTTCTCGCGGCTGGTATAGTGCTTCAGCATCACCGGCTTCATCTCGATCGGCCGGTCGCGCTCCCAATAGCGCTTGATGCCTTCCGGCACAGCCCCGCCGAATTTGCCCAAAAGCTCGCGCTGCGACAAAAGCGTGTCGGGCGCCGGCACGTCGCGCGGCATCGGCAGTTGATGCTCCAGCCCCACTTCGTCCTGCTGGAACGAGGCCTCCAGCGAGAAGATCGCCTGGCCATGCTGGATCGCCACCACCCGGCGCGTGGTGAAGGAGCCGCCGTCGCGGATGCGGTCGACCTCGTAGACGATCGGCACCTTGGTATCGCCCGGCCGCATGAAATAGCCGTGCAGCGAGTGCACGTGGCGCTCGGGCTCGACCGTGCGCTGGGCGGCGACCAGCGCCTGGGCGATGGTCTGGCCGCCGAACACCCGCTGCCAGTCCAGCTTTGGGCTGCGACCACGATACAGGTTGTGTTCGAGCTGCTCGAGGTCGAGAATGTCGAGGAGTTCGTCCATGGCCGCCGTCATGTTCCACGTCCTTCAAAGATGTGACATGGCCGGTTTCGGACAGGACAGGCAGGCAGTCAAGCTGCTATGGCCGCCGCTGCGGCCGCAAGCCGCGAAAGGAAAGTGGCATGGTCAAGGCGGATGAAGCAGGCGAAGCCTCGCTGGACGTGCTGGTGGCGGGCGCCGGCTATGTCGGCCTGGCCACCGCCGTGTCGATGAAGCAGGCGCGCCCGAGCCTTGCCGTCGCCGTTGTCGACGCCGCTCCCGCCGACGTCTGGCAGAAGGACGGCCGCGCCTCGGCCATCGCCGCCGC
>NZ_RZSC01000042.1:0-18822 GCF_003998155.1 Mesorhizobium sp. M1E.F.Ca.ET.063.01.1.1 | reverse complement strand
GTTCTATAGCACCCACGAGCTTTTCACTCTGGGATCGCGCTGCCGGTCTCGCTAAGTTTGAGCTGCAAATAGGAACATTACGATGAAACCTCCCAGCCAACGATAGCTGGCAAAGCATACAAATTCGGGGCGCCTGCTCCGGATGGCGACATGTCCATTGGGAGCTAAGTCCACGGGGGGTACGGGGGACATCGATAGATGGCCAAGAGTGGACATGAGTCCAGCACGATTCTTGTTTGTCGTGCGGTTGCGGTGGCTCCGCTGAGGACGGTGGCGCCGCGCACGCTGCCTGGCCTCAGGTGGAAGTTCAGCGGAGGGCTGCCGCAAGGCCCTATGCTTCCTGGTTGTTACGGGAGGAAACGATAGTTCGAAAATATTATGGGCTGCCGCCCCTGAACACTTTGGCTGTCTTCGAAGCCACCGCACGTCATGCAAGTTTCAAACGCGCGGCAGACGAGATGAATGTGACGACGGGGGCTATCAGCCGTCAAATTAGGGCTCTAGAGGGCGAGCTCGGCGTCAAGGTGTTCGTTCGTGAGGTAAACGGGGTGCACCTTACGCCGGCAGGACAAGACCTGTTTTCCGAAATCGCAGCCGCTTTTTCGCGGTGTTCCGACGCAATAAAGGCGGTTAAGGCGGGAAAGCGCGATGAGAGCGTAACCTTTGCGTGCACAGATGCCTTCGCAACATTCTGGCTTATGCCGAGAATGCTGGATTTCTGGACACGCTATCCCAACATCACGGTTAACCACCTGATATCGGAACAGAGCCGCGATTTTCGCAATGCCGAAGTCGACCTGTTCGTCCGTCCAGCGACAGGCGCCTGGCCGAACGAAAATGTCGAACCGCTCTTCGAAGACTTGATCTACCCAGTGTGCGGCGCAGATTTCGCTCTTGAACACCAAGGCGTATCCGCATCGGAGCTTTCCCGATTGCCGCTCCTCCACATGGATTGGACCAATCCGGATTGGCCTTTGTGGCAGGATTTCCTTCAGGCCGTCTCGGTGCCCTGTGAAGGGCTACGTGGCAAGCGTTTTGGGAAGTACGCTCTGCTCCTAACCGCTGCTGAAGCAAATCAAGGGGTGGCTCTGGGTTGGGACTCGCTGGTGAGTCATCAAATCGGGGCGGGTAAGCTCGCTCGGTTCACGGATTTGTCCATGCGGGACCCGGTCGGCTTCTGTCTCGCATGGAATAGCAAGAAGGGGCTCTCGAACGCCGCGGCAACCCTTAAAGCCTGGGTCCGCGAACAGGCCCGATCATCGGCCTCTTCTCTCGCTTGGGGCGGGAGCAAAGCGCAGCGGCTCGCAAATGCCCCGGCCGGAAACTCAAGCCCTGATGAGCCTTTTGGGCGATACCGAGAGTGCTCCGAGTGATAGGAACGGCCACCAGCCTTGATCAGTTGGTCTCCGTTTCGGAGGAAAGGGGAAAGAGTGTGAGCTATGTCTGAAGCGGTGCGGCGTCGGCAAGGGCGCGACAAGCGAAAGGCGGACAGGATTGAGAAGCGCTCATCCATTCGCCTGCCGCATGTGACCAACACGTTGCCATTTACGGAAGTCCTGGACGAGAAGAACTTCACGCGCGTTCACAACGCGGCGATGACTGTTCTCGAGGAAATCGGCATAGCGTTCCGGTGCGATCGAGCCATCGAAGACTGGAAACGCGCTGGAGCCAAAGTGCGCGGCAATCTGGTGTTCCCAGACCGACACATGATCGCAGACCTAATCGCCAAGGCGCCAAAGCGCTGGGAATTTGCATCTCGCAATCCGGAGCGTCGCGTTAAATTCGGCGGACGCGACGTTGTGTTCTGCCCGGCCCAGGGGGCGCCTTATGTGCGCGACCTCGATGGCGTGCGTCGGAGCTCGACACTCGCAGACGTTCACGAATTGAACAAGATCGTGCAGATGTCGCCCTGTTATCAAATCAGTAGCGGCTTCCATGCGGAAGCTATGGATATCGCCGTTCCCCATCGGCATCTTGAATGGGTACGGAGCACGCTGATCTACACCGACATGCCGTTCTTCGGCGTACCGAACATTCCTGACTATGTTCTCGACTCTCTTGAGATGACACGGATCGTTCACGGCCGTGAGTTCGTTGCCAACAACGCGGTCACGATCAATCACATTAATTGCGTGTCTCCGCGTATGTGGGACGACGTGCTGCTGCAATGTGCGCGCAACTATGCCGATGCCGGGCAGGTCTGCCTGATGTCCCCCTTTGTCCTCGCTGCCGCCAATGCGCCTGCTGACATCGCCGCTACACTTGCACAAATGTCGGCAGAAGCTCTGGCTGGTATTGCCTACATGCAGATTTACAAGCCGGGCACCAAATGCGTCCTCGGACAGTTCACCGTCTCGACGTCGATGAAATCCGGTGCGCCAATGGCGGGTACACCGGAGATTTCGCTGATCCAGTACGGCATCGGTCAAATTGCCCGCCACTACGGCCTTCCCTGGCGCACCACCGCTGCGCAGGCCAGTTCCAAAGTTTTTGATGGGCAGTCAGGATATGAAAGCGCTATGGCCATGTTCACGGGCATCACAGCTGGCGCCAATCTCATGCTTCATGCGGGCGGCTGGGATGAAGGCGGACTTGTGACGTGTTACGGCAAACTCGTCGTCGAGGCCGAACAATCTATGCTCTACCACCGCCTGGCCCGGGGAGTGTCCCTGGATCGGCTCGATGCTGCCATGGAAGCAGTTAGACGAACCGAACCGCAAGGCCACTATCTCGCCGATCCGTTCACGCTTGAGGTGTTCGAAGACAGCTTCATGATGCCTCAACTGTTCGACTATGACTCTTATCCGCAATGGAAGGCGAACGGCGAAAAGGACTTGGCTCGGCGAGCCCGGGAAAGGGCGCGACAGATCCTTGCGGAGTACGAACAGCCCCCCCTTGATGAAGCGGCACGCGAGGAGCTTGACGCTTTTGTCGAGCGCCGCAAGCGCGAAATTGCAACCTGACGTCGGGTGGTAAATACGTCCAGCTGCCTGATTCGCCAGCCTAAAAAATCCAACTGCAATAGCGGAAATGCATCATGTCCGATGAAGGTGATATCATCCTTTCCGAGCTTTCCGACGAGGAACTTGTGCAGCAGATGCATGACGACCTCTATGACGGGCTGAAGGAAGAAATCGAGGAAGGCACGCATATCCTTCTCGAGCGCAATTGGGCGCCTTACAAGGTGCTGACCGAAGCGCTGGTCGAGGGCATGCGCATCGTCGGCGAAGATTTTCGCGATGGCATCCTGTTCGTGCCGGAAGTGCTGCTTTCGGCCAACGCCATGAAGGCCGGCATGGCCATCCTGCGTCCGCTGCTCGCCGCCACCGGCGCGCCGAAGCAGGGCAAGATGGTGATCGGCACCGTCAAAGGCGACATCCACGACATCGGCAAGAACCTCGTCGGCATGATGATGGAGGGTGCTGGCTTCGACGTCATCGACCTCGGCATCAACAACGCGGTCGAGAAATATCTGGATGCGATCGAGCAGCACCAGCCCGACATCATCGGCATGTCGGCGCTGCTCACCACCACCATGCCCTATATGAAGGTCGTCATCGATACGATGAAGGAAAAGGGCATCCGCGACGATTATGTCGTGCTGGTTGGTGGCGCACCGCTCAACGAGGAATTCGGCAAGGCCGTCGGGGCCGACGCCTATTGCCGCGACGCGGCGGTGGCCGTGGAGACCGCCAAGGACTTCATGAAGCGCAAGCACAATACGCGCAGCTGAGGACACATCTACGCTAGAATGCTCGGCACGAAACCGCTCAGCAAAATGCCGCACACGGCCCGATAGGGGCTCCAAAAAGGAATTAACGTATGAACGCGCCATTTTCAGCGGAGAATCGCTCCCGGGTCGTAGCCTGGGACCCGAAAAGGCAGGTCATCGAATCAGATCAAGACGTATGCCGGTTCGTCATTCTAATACTTCCCGGTTTTTCGCAGCTCAGCCTCTCTGCCTTTGTCGATCCTCTGCGCTATGCGAACTTGGTTTACGGTAGGTCCTTTTTTCAATGGACGATTACGAGCGAGGACGGGAAGCCCGTCGAGTGCGCCAGCGGTTTCACTTTGTCTGCGAGCAGCGACTTCGCGAGTGCCGGAAGGCGCGTCATAGCTAGCTATCGGCCAGACATGGTTGTCGTCTGCGCCGGCGAGAGGGTCGAGAAGCGCTCCTCGGCCTCGCTCATCAATATTCTTCGTCTATGCCGGAGGCATGGGGTATCCATCGCCGCATTGGGCACAGCAACGTGGCTGCTGGCAGAGAGCGGAATCCTTGATGATACTAGATGCACGATCCATTGGGATAAGCGGGCAGCTCTCTCTGAAATGTTCGGCCGACTCCGAGTGACCGACCAACTATTCGTTCGCGAGTCCAGTTTCGTTACCTGTGCGGGAGAGTTTGCGTCCTTTGACCTGGTCATGGATTTGATCACCGAACACCTTGGACGGGAGGCCGCGCTTGCCGTCTGCAGGCATACGACCGCCGGCCATTGGCGCGCCGCCTCGGAGACGCAATGCACGGCGAACGGCAATGAGGGTGGCATTTGTAAGCCGCTCGCCGAAGTCATCCGCATCATGGAAGAGCACATAGAGGACCCGTTGCCGCTGCGCGACATAGCCAAATGCGTTGGCCGGTCCCAACGCCAGATCGAAAGGCTTTTTAGGCGTTCCGCTTCGTCCTCACCGATGCGCTACTACTTGGATTTGCGGCTCGGGCGCGCCAGACGTCTTATCGAACAGACGGAATTGCCAGTGGTGGAGATCGCGATCGCCTGCGGTTTCGCATCCGCCTCGCATTTTTCGAAATGCTTTCGTCAAGCCTTTGGCATCAATCCACGGGCCTATCGTGGCTGATCTCGTTCCCGGTACGCTTTGCCTTCAGACCGCTTCATTGGACTAACTCGGAGTAGAAATTTAGTGAGCAATCATCTGAAGTTTTTCATCGACGGCAAATGGGTCGCGCCAGTGGTGCCGGCGACGCTGCATGTCATCGATCCGTCTACCGAGGAGGCCTATACGAAGATATCGATCGGCTCGAAGGCCGACGTCGACAAGGCGGTCGCCGCCGCCAAGGCCGCGTTTCCGTCTTTCTCCCGGACGACCAAGGCCGAGCGCTTGACGCTGCTGAAGCGCATCCTCGAGATCTACAATGAGCGCTATGAGGTCATCGCGCAAGCAATCAGCCAGGAGATGGGCGCGCCGATTACTTGGGCGCGCGAGGCGCAGGCCTGGGCCGGCCGCACTCACATGGAAGCCACTATCAAGGCACTGCAAGATTATGAGTTTTCCGAGAAACGTGGCTCGACCATGGTGGTCAAAGAGCCGATCGGCGTCTGCGCCCTGATCACCCCGTGGAACTGGCCGCTCAACCAGATCGTCTGCAAAGTTGCTCCTGCCATCGCCGCCGGCTGCAGTGTAGTGTTGAAGCCCTCGGAAATCGCGCCGATCAGTGGGATCGTATTCTCCGAGGTGATGGAGGCTGCCGGTACGCCGAAGGGTGTCTACAATATGATCAACGGCACCGGGCCGGACGTCGGCCAAATCATGGCCGGCCACCCCGACGTCGACATGGTCTCCTTCACCGGCTCGACCCGTGCCGGCATCATCGTCGCGCAGACGGCAGCGCAGACGGTAAAGCGTGTAGCGCAGGAGCTCGGCGGCAAATCGGCAAACATCGTGCTGCCCGACGCGGATTTCGAAACCGCGGTGAAGAAGGGCGTCGAAGGCTGCTTCGGAAATAGCGGCCAGTCGTGCGATGCGCCGACCCGGATGCTTGTCCCGGGCTCGCGCCATGACGAGGCGCTGGCGATCGCCAAGGAAGCGGCCGAGGCGCACAATGTCGGCGATCCACGTTCGGCCAAGACTACACTTGGCCCTGTAGTCTCCAACATTCAGTACGATAAGATCCAGCGGCTAATCGAAATCGGCATTAAGGAAGGCGCAACGCTGGTCACCGGCGGCCTTGGCCGCCCTGAGCACCTTAGCCGCGTCTACTATGTTCGCCCGACCGTGTTCGGTCATGTGAAGCCTGGCATGACCATCGAGAAGGAAGAAATTTTCGGGCCGGTGCTCTCGGTCATTTCCTATAACGACGATGAGGACGCGGTGGAAATTGCCAACGACACCGTCTATGGCCTTGCCGCCTATGTGCAATCACGGGACATAGAGCACGCGCGGAGAGTGGCTGCCAAGCTGCGCGCCGGCCAAGTTTCCATCAACTATCCCGAGTGGGACACGTTCGCGCCCTTCGGCGGCTACAAGCAGTCGGGCAACGGCCGCGAGTATGCCGACTGGGCAATTCACGATTTCCTGGAGATCAAGGGCATCATCGGCTACGGTACCTAAGCGGAAATAACCTGCCGCTCGGATAACCGACCTTCCTCTTCGGCCCGAAGCGGTCGCTCAGTTGTTGGAGGGCTTCGGTTGGACCGTCTCTTTCGGCCCCTCGACGGTCCGACACTTCGATATTCGACCGACACGGCAAGGTAATTTCTGGACTGGCAGCAGGTTCGCACAAGATGCGACGTTCGATCGATGAACTGAAACGCGCATTAATGTCGGAATTTCTCGACGCTGCAGACTGACTCAGCGGCTGGCCGCATTGGTGCGCGAGACGGTGGGCGCCGATCGGTTCAGCGGCGCAGTCTATGTCTTTCGGGCGAAACGAACGGACCGGATCAAGCTGATTTTCTGGGAGGAAGGCACCGGCGTCTGCCTCTAACCTTTACATCGACCGGATCATCATTGAGCCATGGTTGGCATTCAGCCGTTCGGCGGAAGGGGCCTTTCGGCCACCGGTCCCAATGTGGGCGGGCCGCTTTACATCGGCCGGCTAGTGAAGCGTGCGACGATCCCCCGCCGCGGGAGGCAATGCGAAGTTTGATGGCAATCGGTTGAGTTATGCCTGTGAGAGCCGGCGACTCGCGTGGCCTCTAGCCTCCGCCGGCCCGGCTTCGGCGATAACGACCTTCTTCCTTTTCCGCCGCTTTCTCGACGACATGCGGCATCGTCTCCCCGCGGCCGGTCGTGGTGTCAGAGATCATATCAGCCGAAAGACGCCACGGGTTTTCCAAACAGGCTCTCATCCGGGATCACCCCGAGGCCCGGCCCGGTGGGCAGCTTGATGTGGCCGCCCTCGATCTTGACCCCGTTTTCCGGATCGTAGTTGCCTTCCACGTAAGGCTGGGCGATCCATACACCCTCAAGGAGCCTGGGCTGTACGGTCGCGCCGATATGGGTGCAGGCCGCGGCGATGATGTCGCCGCCCCACGCATCGTCGCAGGTATGCGGCATTGAACGGGTCTCGCAAATGTCGCGGAACGTTGCCATCGCGTGCAGGCCGCCGATACGGGTGATCTTCATACCGAAGCCATCGCAGATGCCATCGCCGACAGCGCGGAGCACGGTGTTCAGATCCTCGCAGTTCTCGTCGAGGTAAAGAGCGTGGTGAAGCTGACTGCGGATCGACTTAAGTTCCTCGATCGTGTTGCAGGGCTGTTCGATAATGAAAGGAATGTCCAGGCACTCCCGGCTGAGACACAGCGTGTCCCGCGTTGTCAACGACCGGTTGCCGTCGACGGCAAGCCGCATGCGGGTGCCTACGCGCTCCCATACCTTCCTGACCACCTCGATATTGGCTTCGATCGGGCGAGCGCCACCGATCTTGATCTGCATGCGTCGATAGCCTTCGTTCGCGCGTTCTTCGGCGATGTGGGCGACCTCGTCAGGCTCTCCGAGACCGGATGCGTAGAAGGACGGAACGCGTTCGGTCATCACGCCGCCTAGCAGGTCGGCGACCCGCATGTTCACCTGTTTCCCCAGAATGTCATATGCGGCGATATCCAACGCTGCCTTGGCGTAGTGGTGGCCGTTGAGAAGGCCGTCCATCCTGCGGCGAAACACCAGCGGCTGAAGCGGATCGACACCGATGAGTCCCGGAACCATTTCCTCCAACGCGGCGACGGCACCTTTCGCGTGCTGGGGCTGGTAGGTGGCGCCGATGGGACAGGTTTCGCCCCAGCCGAAGAGACCGTTGTCGGTGACGATTTTCACCAGGGTCGTCTCGAGCGCCTGGACGGTACTGCTTGCAATCCTGTAGGGGCCGTTCTTGACGGGCAGACTGTGCGAATAGATGTGGATTTCCTTGATCTTCACTGCGGCACCTCCAAAAATAAGCAATCGACGCCCAGTTGCTCTACTGCTGAGCGGAGATAGGCATTACCGTCTATATTAGTGGTCAGTTCATCCAGATTGCGTTTGACGTCGTCCACGAAATTGCACTTGCGCGGATTGTGGGCTAGGTCGATGGCAAAGCCCATGCAACGTCCGGCGGCGTTGTTTCCGACACGGCCGGCGTAAACGAGATCCATCGCAGCATCAGGATTTAAATCCGCATAGCGGCGAACGGCGTGCAGCATCCAGCCACCGCCTACCACTAGGCAATCGCAATCGACGTTGCCCTTCAGCGGCACTAGCAGGAGATCCGGACCCTGTCAGGTACCACCCCGATGGGGTTGCTTCGACTTGAGGGGGGCGGAACAGCAGTATGTCGGCTGGAAAGCGGAGAAGCGAAATCCATGAGTGTTTTCTCATTGAGGCCGGACGTCAGGCAGCCTCAGCGGCCATCTTTGCCCTCGCCCGAGCCTAGAAGTCATTCCGGCAAAGCTGTAGACGAAAAAAATGAGCGCCTGATATTAATGTAACCTATGTCTAACCTGCGCTACTTGCTGCCCTCAAGCCAGTGCGAAAGGGCCGGCCTGACCCATACCAGTCGTGCTCGCGACGGTTCAGAAATGACCACTTTGCGCCCAATCTCGGTCGGTACGCACGTTCAAGCTGAACCCCAAAAGCCGACCTCCCTGGCCTCGACCCGGATGAGCAGCCGTATCTCGCGCTTCTCTAAAGTCAACAGTCGCACCTTTGTCATCATTTCGCGGACGTGGTGTGCTGGGTTCAGTTTGAAGAAGATCGATGACGAAGCGCGTTTTGGGTTTCCGCCATCCATCCGTCTGCTTGAATTTCTTTGAAAAGCTCAAGTGCGCCGTGTAGCAATTTCTTCGCGTTGCCTCTGTTCGTGGCAAGTTCAAATCTGCCAAAGGCAAGCAGGCTTTGGGCGAGTTCAGGACGAGACTGGATTGTTTGGAGAAGATCGACACTTCTGCGGAACTGCGCGTCCGCCGATTGGCGGTCGCCACTGGCCTCGTAGGCTTGGCCGAGCGCGCGACGGGCAGCGCCAATCTCAAGCCTTGCCGTTACGCGCTCCGCGAGCTCCAATGCGCGTTCCGCTGCTTGCAGCCCGGCTGCAGCGTCCCCTTCTGCCAAGTGCAATTGGCTCAAAGCGATGTGCGGATAGATCTTGCAGAAATCGTCATCCAGCCGCCGTGCCACTGTCTTCATCACCGGATCCAGGAAAGCCCTTGCGTCGGAAATCCGGTTCAGCTTCAGGCAGGCGATGGCTGCCCAGCCTGACGACCACAACACAACGCTCCATCTCCCGTTTTCCCACGCGGTCGAAAGGTTCTGCTCGACGACCTGCACCGTGCGCTGCCACAATCCTTTGTAAAACCAAGATTCTGCTTCCATCACCACCCACGAGCGCACCTCGACGTCTTGGGTTGACGCTGCTATCTCTCGAACCATCTGCGCAAATTGGAGGGAGCGCTTCAACCTCCCGGCGCGGGCGTTGTAGCAGCGGCCGGGACCTGCGGCGAAGGACCCAAGTTCTTCCAGATCCCCGACTTCCTTCAACAGATTCGCAGCCCGTTCGATCTTCTCGAGTGATTCCTCAAGCCGTCCGGTATTGCCGAGCAAGATGGCGTAGCGCATCGCGACTTCGGCCTGGCACGCCGTATCCGTGAAACTGGCATGTAGTTCTGCGCTGACCAACAAGGACTCTTCCAACCAATCCATGCCTTTGAAGGACTGCAGCCCCGCCAAGGCCGCGATGTCTCCCTCAGCACACGCGATTGCCCTGTCGACTTGGTGAAGCGCTTCGCCACGCTCCTCTTTGGTCGCGTATGGCCTGCCACACCTGACCCGCGCCAGGACCGTCTCTACGTATGTTTTTTGGTGTGCCGCCGTGTCCGGAAGGTGTTCGAGGGCGTGGATGGCGCGCCGGTAATGCTCGGCCGCCTCCCAGCGAGCCCCTCGACTCTGGGCTTTCGCCGCAGCCAAGAGCCGGCAATTCAGGACCTCTTCCCAGGCATTTGCTCTCTCGTAGTGGTGCGCAAGCAATGCCGGATCGTCGGTCCGCGCCTGCGTAAGCGCACCGGCAATACGCTTGTGCAGTTCTTTCCGCGTGTCACGTAGCAAGCTGCCATAGGCCGCATCCTGAAGCAGAGCGTGCCTGAAGACATAGGTCGCTCCCGAAGCGGCTTGCCGGAAGACCAGCAGCCCAGCGTCGACCAAGGCATCCAAAGCAGTTTGTAGGGCAGCTCCATCGGGATCGCATACGCGCTCGAGAAGCTCGATCGTGAACTCCCGGCCTATTGCTGCCGCGGTCTGATAGACCCGCTTTCCACTGGCGAGCCGATCGAGCCGCGCCATCAGCATGTCTTGAAGTGATGCGGGCACGCCCCGCTCGAGAGCCCCGGCGGAGCTCGGTTGACTCTGTGCCTCAATCAGGGTCCTGGCCATCTCTTCGAGAAAGAGAGGTATCCCATCGCTCCGCTTCACAATCTCTTCAACGATGCTTTCTGGCAGCAAGTCAGAGTCCGCCAGCGAACCGATCATTTTCTCGCACTCGCGCTTGGCTATGCGATTCAACACAAGCGTCGTGACATGAGGCTGATCGGACCATGCGACGCTGATCCCGGGACGCGAGGTGACGATTAGCAAGACCGGCAGAGCCTCTACCCCGTCGACGAGCCGGTTGAGAAACTCGCGTGTCGACGGGTCACACCAGTGCAGATCCTCGAAGATGATAATCAATGGACCTTTGGCGCAGATATCTTCTATAAGGCCCGCAAGCACATCAAAAGTGCGTTCCTTCTGTTGAACCGCATCTAGGCTTGGCCAGCCGCCTTCTCCTCGGTTCATTGGAAGCGAGAGAAAAGCTGCGAGAACCAACAAAGCGTCGTCTCCCTCGGCAGATTTGGGGAGTATCGCCGCCAACCTTCGCAACTTTTCGCCCGGATTGAGCTCCGGGTGAATGTCGGCTGCTTGCTCTAGCTGCATGACCAGAGGGTAAAACGCTCGGTCCGCATGTGAGGGCGAGCATTGATAGGTCAGGCGCGCATGAGGCCGATCCAGTAGCTTTGCTCGCACAGCTTCACAGAGGCGTGACTTGCCGATACCTGGCTCGCCCGAAACGAGAACGACTTGGCCTTCGCCCGCCTCTGCTTGCCGGAATCGCTTTGTCAGCAGTTCCACTTCATCGTCGCGCCCGATCAGCGGCGTGTGGAGCCGGCCGTGCAGAGCTTCAAAGCGTGTCTCTCTGGCCGCCTTACCCAAGATACGCGAAGCGCGCACGGGCTCCGGAAATCCCTTCAAGAGATGTTCGCCAAGATCGGCAGTCTCATAGAGATTGCCGAGAAGCTGCCGCGTGCTGGCCGAGACCACGACAGTTCCGGACTCCGCGATGCCCTGCAGCCGCGCAGCCAGATTCGGAGTTTCGCCGACCACAGCGCGCTCTCGCGCCGTTCCAGTGCCGGTCGTTTCACCGACCATTACAAGACCTGTCGCGATACCGACGCGAGCCGCGATAGCTCGTCCGATCGCGGTGTCCAACGTTGAGACTGCGAATGTCAGTTCAAGGCCCGCCTCGACGGCGCGCTCAGCATCGTCCTCGTGGGCGCGCGGCCAGCCGAAATAGGCCAGCACCCCATCGCCCATGAACTTGGCGATATGCCCATCCCATCCCGCCACGATCTTTGTGCAACTTAAGTGATAAGCACGTATTGCGTTGGCCACATCCTCGGGATCGAACTCGACCGAGAGGCGCGTCGAGTCCACCAGGTCACAGAACATCACCGTAAGCTGCCGACGTTCGGGCGACAAATCTTGCGAGGGCTCAGCCGACGTGACCGGTTCCGTGGCTCCTTCGTTGCTCCGTCCGGTGTCAGGTACTGAAAGGCCGGCTATCGCCCTCAGAAGTCTGCGCCGATCACCTACCGCGGCAACCCCCATTTCTTTAAGATCATCGCCCGTCAGGCTATGCAGCACATCGCCATCGATCTTGTTTTTGGCAAACGCTTCCACGTACTCGCCAAGACCTTGTTTCTCCAGCCATTTGGCGACGTCGCGCATAGCGCGTTCCCCAATTGCTTGGCTAAGACGGACGAATTGCGGACCGTCTCACTGAGCGGCATGCCTGTTGACATGGTGTGGGCCATGCAACTTGATGTCCATCGACTCCTAGTTCCGACCTTGCTCTAGCGCCGAAGTCGCTGCGACCGATCGCTCGGAAGCCATCGTACCAAGACTCATGATGAGATACCATTCGAAGCTCGAGCCTGGTGTCGAACAAAGGGGACCGAACGTCCGGAATGGATCAAACTCGAGCAGCCCGCGCAATCCAGGCGAATGTCGGCCTACGGGCCTTTAGCATGCCAAACCGGACCGACGGCTAGCGGCACCATTGCAGACTGAATTGTCAGCAAAGCGACCAAGGATGCCTTCGAACTTAGCTGGCTTCGAAACATGGCATGCGCGATTGAGGTGTCGCTAAGACCGCTTGGCTATGCGGACACCGAGGCCGCCGCCGTTCTCTGCAATGAATTCCACTCCGGCAGCTTCGAAGGCCTCGCATATTCGATCGAGCGTAGGCTGTTTAAGCGCCTCGCCTCGTTCCAGGCGCACAATCGTCTGTGTTGAAACACCCGCTTCTCTAGCAAGATCGAGGACACCCCAATCCAGCGCGGCCCGGGCCATCCGACATTGGACCGGCGTCATAAGATCACCATAATATGGTGATTTTTGTTGCTCATATGCTGCTCTAACTGTATTCATGAGTGCACTAAACGGCCGGAACGGTGACGCAACACCGATCCGGCCTGACCACAACCCTAGCTGCTAGGAGCTCGGATCATGGCTGATTCCGACAATACCACGCCTTTGTCTTTCGTCACTCGGCGGCTGCTGATGACGCAGCTTGTTGCGGTGGCTGGACTGTGGCCTTTTGGCGCGCGGGCGCGAGAGAATATGTCGATCAAGGGCCGTCAGGACGATCCAGCTCTTCGATTGTGTGAGAGCTGGCACGAGGTTCATCGCTCGACCTCGGCTCTATGCCGGCAACAGCAGCGATTGGAGACATATCTTGTCGAAGCGATTGGCTTTCCCTGTGCCAAGATGCAGCTTCCCGGCGGCGGGGAAAAGACGATCCATTCCGTCGAGAGTCTCGAGGAACTCTATTCTCCCGAAAACGAAGTGGCATGGGATAGGGCGCTAGCGGATCTAGCTGCACATCGGGCGCGCTGGGACGCTACCGATGCCGAGATCGGGTTTTCGAGAACTGACGAACTAATACAGAGATCGGAAGCGGCGGAACAGGCGCTTTTGGATGACCTACCGCTGACTCCGGCATGCTCCGTTGAAGGTGTATTGGCTAAGCTCTTGGTAATCCTGCGCTACGGTGAACATTGGGAGGATCCAGACGAATTCCCCCGGCGTCATATCCGGTCGGTGCTCGATGACCTTGCCCGCTACCATCACATTGATCCGACAACCATCATCGCTTCCTGCGCGCGAGAAAGGCATCAGGAGTGCAAAGGAAGCGCTGGCTGATCAGGGATTTCTCCATGACGACGATCGCGTGGGTGTGCTCTGGCTGCCCATTGCGGAGACGACAAAGGGAATCCCCTGGTTATGTTCGAGTGTCTGCAAGTGCTCTCACCGAAACAGTTGGAACGCACAATAGTGCCGGCCAACCGGTGTCCCTTTGATTGAGCGCTATCGCCTGTCTTAGCGACTAGCTGGGAGACGAAACCGCACGGCGCAAGTTATTGCACGCTGCGGCCCTACGACGTGAACTTCGTACTTTCCTTCGCCATCTGGAGGCCTCTGATGGCAGGTCGATCCACCATTGGGAGAGCGACCGCGATGGCAGAGGAAACCATGACTGGGCCGCAGGCGTTGGTTCCGGCGAATGACAACGGCGACCTCGTCAGCCCGGAAGATCGCCCCGAACTCACGGCGGCGGCGAAGGTGGATCGGGTGGTGTTGGACATCGCCCGGCTGATCGGCCGGCAACTGGCACGGGAGGCGTTCGAGGTGGTTCTGGCGGCCAACGACAATCGTCCAGGCCGCCAAGAGGGAGAGGGCAGGGGGCCGGATGGGAAACCCCTTGGGAACAAGAGAGAGGATCCGCCGCCATGACCCGTGTCGCACTCTATGCCCGCTATTCCTCCGACAGCCAGAGGGATGCCTCCATCGAGGACCAGTTGAGGCTGTGCCGTGAGCAGGCGGCGCGCGAGGGCTGGAGCGTGGCGGGAACCTTTGAGGATGCGGCGATTTCCGGCGCCAGCACCGTGCTACGGCCGGGCATCCAGCATTTGGTCCGCGATGCCCAACGCGGCTGCTTCGAGGTGGTGCTGGCCGAGGCGCTCGATCGCATCAGCCGCGACCAGGCGGATGTCGCAACCCTTTTCAAACATCTCAAATTCGCCGGCGTTGCCATCGTCACTTTGGCCGAGGGCGAGATCAGCGAATTGCATGTCGGTCTCAAGGGCACGATGAATGCGCTCTTCCTCAAGGACCTTGCCCTCAAGACCCATCGCGGCCTGCGCGGGAGGGTGGAGAAGGGCAAGGCCGGAGGCGGACTGTGCTACGGCTACCGGGTGGTGAAGAAACTCGATTCCGAAGGTGAGCCTGTTCGCGGCGACCGAGAAATCGTGCCGGAGGAAGCGACCATCGTGCGCCGCATCTTCCGCGAATTTGCCGCCGGGAAGAGCCCGAAGGCGATCGCAGTCGATCTCAACAAGGAGGGCGTTCCTGGCCCGCTCGGCCGGCATTGGGGCGACACCAGCGTGCGCGGGCATCTCATCCGGGGCACCGGCGTCGTCAACAATGAACTCTATACCGGTGTGCTGGTCTGGAACCGCCTGCATTTCGTCAAGGATCCTGCTACCGGCAAACGCGTCTCCCGGGCCAATCCGCCAATCAAATGGATTCGCACCGAGGTGCCGCATCTCAGGGTCGTCGAGGACGAACTGTGGCAGGCCGTGAAGGAGAGACAGAAATCCATCGCCAACCAGTTCGAGGCGGTGGCGATCGCCACGCGCAAGGCCCGGGCCAGGAAGCTGCACACCATGAAGCGGCCGGTCTCCCTCCTTTCCGGCCTGCTCATCTGTGGCTGCTGCGGCGGGCGCTACGGCCTGTTCACGCGCGACCGCTATGCCTGTCTCAACCACCAGCGCCGGGGCATCTGCGCCAACGGCCGCACCATCACCCGCGAAAAGATCGAACAGCGAGTCCTCGCCGGTCTAAAGGAAAGGCTGGTGTCGGCCGATGCGGTGGCCGAGGCGATCAGAGCCTTTGCCCAGGAGACCAACCGCCTGAACCAGGAGCGTCGCGCGCAAGGGGAACAGGACCGCAAAGCGCTCGACAAGGTCGAGCGCGCTATCGCCGGCATCATGGCCGCGATCGAGGATGGCCTTTACCAACCTTCGATGAAAGCAAGGATGGAAGACCTGGAGCGGCAGAAGGCTGAGATCACGGCGCGTCTGGCAGTGGCGCCCACTGACGTGCCCGACCTGCATCCCAATATTGCCGCTCTCTACCGCAAGCGGGCCGAGCAGTTCACGCAAGCGCTCGCCGACCAAGAGGACGGACGCCGGGCCGCAGAAGCGTTGCGCTCGTTGATCGGAGAGATCGTGCTCACGCCGGGCAACAAGCGCGGCGAAGTTCATGCCGAGCTACGCGGCGAGCTGTTCGGCATCCTCGAACTCGCCAAACCCGACCGAAATGAACAGTCCGACGATGTTATGACAAAAGGGGTTGCGGGTCCCCGCAACCAAATACAAAAACGGCCCGCCTCGCGCGGGCCGTTTTTGTTTTTCGCCCTGCGGTTTCTTTCCAACTCGACACGGCAGAGCTTTGCAGCGATGGTCGCTCGGCGCCCCGCGCCACCGTTCGGCCGTGGCGCTAACGTAGGAGGAGCAGAACATGCGGCAGGCGTTGATCATCTGGGGCGGCTGGGAAGGGCACGAACCCGAAGCCGGAGCGCGTGCCGTCAAGGCGATGCTCGAGGAGGAAGGTTTTGCCGTACGCGTGGAGAACACGACCGCGGCATTCGCCGATCCGGCCATTGCCGAGCTCAGCCTGATCGTGCCGATCTACACCATGTCCAAGCTCGCCAAGGCCGAAGAGGCCAACCTGACCAAGGCTGTCGAAAGCGGCGTCGGGCTGGGCGGTTATCATGGCGGCATGGGCGACGCGTTCCGCGAATCGACCGACTACCAGTTCATGTGCGGCGGGCAGTGGGTCGCGCATCCCGGCAACATCATCGACTATCGGGTGAACATCGTGCGACGCGACGACCCGATCATGGATGGCATCGACGATTTCGCCTACCGCTCCGAGCAGTATTACATGCATGTCGACCCCTCGAACGAGGTGCTGGCGACCACCACCTTTTCGGGCGAACACGCGCCGTGGATCGACGGCGTCGTCATGCCGGTTGTGTGGAAGCGCCGGCACGGCAAGGGACGTGTATTCTATTCGTCGCTCGGCCACGTGGCGAAGGAGTTCGAAGTGCCGCAGATGCGGACGATCCTGCGCCGCGGGCTGGTGTGGGCTGCGCGCTGAGTCCGTGACCTCAGGTCGATCGCTGCGCGCCGATGCGTGCGTCGCGGCCTTAGCGGCTCTACTTAATAGATCATATGAATTGGTGATTTACATAAGACGTAAGCTTTCATACAACAGCTTGCTACAGCGTGCTCTATCGGGAGAGGATTGCGTGGAGACCATCGTTCCTTCGGATGCAACAGGGTGGATGCCTTCGGTCGACCAGGGCGGGGCGAGCGTGCACAACGCCGTCGTCAGCATGTTGGGTAGCCGCATCCTGGGCGGGGACTATGCTCCCGGCGCCGCCCTGCCGCGCGAGGACGATCTCTGTGCCATGCTGGGTGTCAGCCGTACTTCGGTGAGGGAAGCGGTCAAGGTGCTGTCGGCGAAAGGCCTCGTCGAGGCCAGGCGTCGGGCCGGCGTCCGTGTTTTGCCGCGCGACAACTGGCGCCTGCTCGACCCTGTGGTGCTCGGCTGGCATCCCGCCATCCAGGATGATGAAGAGCTGGTTTCCGGCCTGCTGGAGGCGCGCCGCATCTTCGAGCCGGCGGCGGCGGAGCTCGCCGCGAGGCGCGCCACCGCCGCCGATCTTGCCGAGATCGAGCGCGCGGTGGATGGGATGCGCGACAACATTCCGAACGATCTCAACGCGGTCTGCCAGGCCGATCTTGCCTTCCACAAGGGCGTGATCGCCGCCAGCCACAATGTCGTGCTCAAGGGGCTGGTCGGCATGCTGGAGGCGGCTCTGCGCGCCACCTTTCTCGTCACCAACCCCTTGATGGAGGCGCAGTCACGCGCGCTGTCGGCGCATGTCGCGGTGTTGGAGGCGATCCGCGTCCGCGACACCGCCGGCGCCCGAGCCGCCATGAACCGACTGCTCGACATCGCCGCCGACGACCTTCACGCAAAGGGCTGACGTTTCTGCCTTGACGCCATTTTAGATCGTATGATAACTCGGTTTCGTATGATCTAAGTGCCGTCTGGGAGGAGTTGCGCTTGAGAATCGTCGCGATCACCACGCGCGTCGTGAACGCGGATATGCGCAACTGGGTGTTCGTGCGCATCGAAACCGATCAGCCAGGCCTCTACGGCTGGGGCGAGGCGACGCTGGAATGGAAGACCCAGGCCGTCGTCGGCGCCGTCAACGACCTGGCGCCGCTTTTGATCGGCCGCGATCCGCGCGACATCGAGCAGGCCGTGCGCATCCTCAAGAAGCACTCGTTCTGGCGCCTGGGCGTCATCGGCATGTCGGCGGTTTCCGGCATCGAGCTGGCGCTGTGGGACATTTTCGGCAAATGGCTAGGTCAGCCAGTCTGGCGGCTCACCGGCGGCAAGGTGCGCGACCGGGTCAAGGTCTATACCCATCTCGGCCTCGGCGACATGCGCGCGGTCTATGAAACGCTCGATGCCGAGCCGCTGGTGCAGCGCGCCTCCGAGGTGGTGGCCAGGGGCTATCGCGCGCTGAAGGCCGTCTTCATTCCCTACAGCCACTATCACGCCCCACTTGTCGAGGTCGACAAAGTCGGCCGCCTCATGGAGACACTGCGCAAGACGGTTGGGACGGAAGTGGAAATCATGGTCGACTTCCACGGCCGTCCCGCTTCGGCCTCGACCGCCCTCGCCTATATCGACGCGCTTGCGCCGCACCGGCCGATGTTCGTCGAGGAGCCGCTGCCGCCGGGCGAGACCGGCGCGCTGGCGCAGCTCGCCGCCAAGTCGCGCGTGCCGATCGCCACCGGCGAGCGGCTGGTCGACCGTCCCGAATTCGACGATCTCTTTCGGGCAAGGGCGGCCGATATCGTGCAGCCGGACATCTGCCATTGCGGCGGCCTGCTCGAGGCGAAGAAGATCGCCGCGATGGCCGAGGCGGTCTCCGTCGGCGTTGCGCCGCACAATCCGCTTGGTCCGATCGCCGGGGCGGCGGCGCTGCACTTCGCCGTCTCCACACCCAACCACCTGATCCAGGAAGAGATGGTCGGCGCTGTGCCCTGGTATTTCGAGGTGGTGAAGGGGCCGATCCGCATGGTCGACGGCTGCTGGCAGGTGCCGGACGCGCCGGGGCTCGGCGTCGAGGTCGACGAGGCGGTCGCCGACCGG
>NZ_RZSC01000429.1:0-5104 GCF_003998155.1 Mesorhizobium sp. M1E.F.Ca.ET.063.01.1.1 | reverse complement strand
GGCACGAAGTTGCGCCGCGCCGCCTCCTGCAGCCGCTGGACGTTGGCAAGGATGTCGGCAAAGCCTTCGACCAGATAGCGCTTGTCCTTGCGATGCTCCTCCTGGAGATCGATGAACACCGCGGCCACCGTACCGCGCCGGATGGAAATGGGCGTTTTCATGCGGATTCTCAGACTTCGTCATTCCAGGGCGAAGCAGCCGCGAAGCGGCGTCGCGAAGACCCTGGAATCCATGCCGTTACCTTGATCGTCGATCGCTGCCTAACAGAATTCCGCACCGTGGCGAAGCGGAGACGGAACGGCATGGATTCCAGGTCTGCGCCGCGTCGCTCTGCTCCTTGCTTCGCCCTAGAATGACGCCAATCTCGAAGCTTTGCGATACCAGCATCAAATCTGCGGCTCCAGGAATTCATCCTCATACGGGAAGCGCGAGAGCAGCTCCGTGCCCGTCTCGGTGATCAGGATCTCGTCCTCCAGCTTGACGCCCTCGCGGCCGCCTTTCTCGCCGATATAGCTTTCCACGCTGACCACCATGCCGGGCACGATGACGCCGTCGCGGCCATAGGTCTCGTAGTCCATCGCGTGCGCGATGAAAGGCGTTTCGCCATGCATGCCGACGCCGTGCATCACCGAGGTGTAGCGCTGGTCGACGAAGCGATCCGGGATCTTCCAGGCCTTCTCGGCAATCTCGCGGAAAGCCATGCCGGGCTTCACGATCCCGATGTTGTGCTGCACCTGGTCATGCGCCATGCGGTAGAGCGACTTCTGGTAGGGCGTCGGCTTGCCCGGACCGCAGCGGAAGGTGCGCGAGAAATCGGAGTAGTAACCGTAGCAGCCGATCGTGTCGGTATCGAGCGCGACCAGCTCGCCCGGCCTGATCTTGCGGCCGCTGGCTTCGTTGAACCACGGGTTGGTGCGCTGTCCCGAGGTGAGCAGCCGCGTCTCGATGAACTCGCCGCCCTGGCGGATCACCTCGTGATACATGATGGCAAAGAGCTCGTTCTCGGAGACGCCGGGCTTGATCGCACCCCGCCCCGCCGCCACCGCCGCTTCGGCGCCCGCCATCGAGGTCTGCAGGCATTTCACTTCCTCAGGCGTCTTCACCGCGCGCACGGCGAGGATCTCGCCCTGGCAGTCCTTGACTTCACAGCCGCGCTTTTCCAGGGCGAGGGCCTGCAGATGGCTGCAGCGGTCAAGCCCGAGCTTCATCGAGCCGCCGCCATGCTTCTTCAGAAGCTCGGTGATCTCGTCGGCGAACGGTCCGGCGGTCTCGTCGTCGCGTCCGGAAACCGAGGACCAGACCAGTTTGGAAGGACGCGCCTCGTCGATCGTGTCGAGCACCATCGAGACATGGTAGCTCTGCGGATACTCGAACAGCACGATCGGCCCTTCGGTCGGGATGAAGAAATAGCGGGTCGAATTGCGCAGGAAATAGCCGAACATGTTGCGCGAGCCGGTGGCATAGCGCTGGTTGTAGGGATCGAAGAGAACCACTGCGCCGTAACCCGCTTCGCGCATCCAGGCGCGCAGCTTGGTAAGCCGACCCTTACGCAGCGCGTCCGCGTTGATGAAGGACGGCTCGGTGTCCGACAGCCACATGCCGCCCGCGGGATCGGCCGCGGCCGGGTGGCGCATGCGGTCCTTGAAGTCCACATCCTCGGTGCTGTCCGGATCGAAAACGACGATGCTCATGGGTGCCTCCTGTTCTCGCGAACATAGCGGGGAAGGGCGCTGGGCTTGTGCGTTATTCCGCAAAGGTCGTGCCGGATGCCGCAGGCGTGGTTTTCGTCTAACTGCAACGCTGGCGGGACAGCACCCCCCTCTGGCCAGCCGGCCATCTCCCCCGCAAGGGGGGAGATCAGCAGCTCCGCCCGGCGGCATTCTTCCGCAATATTTGGCGATTGGCGAATGCGGCGGCGACATCCAATCTCCCCCCTTGCGGGGGAGATGGCCGGCAGGCCAGAGGGGGGCGTGACGGAACTCGGCCTACTGAAAGACGGCGCTTAGTGCCGCCGCATCGCCTTAGGCGCGTGCCCATGCTCCTCGCGAAACGCCCGGGCAAAGCTCGACATCGAAGCAAACCCGCAGGCCAACGCGACGTCGCGCACCATCAGCGTCGAGTGTGCCAGGAGGTCGGCCGCCCGCTTCAATCGCAGTCGCCGGTAGTAGCCATTGGGTGAGATATCCAACTCAGCGCGGAAATTGCGCTCGAGCTTGTCGGGCGAGACGCCGAGCCGCTCCGCCAGTTCCGCAATGCCGAGCCGCTCCTCCACCGCATCTTCCATGATGGCGATGGCTGACAGCACAAGCTCGTTCTGCACCCCGGTGCGCAGGCGCAGTGGCATCAGCTTGCGGTCGACGCTCGACCGCAAAGGTGAATGCACGAACCATTCGGCGACTCCCGCCGCGAGTTCGGCGCCATAATCGCGCGTGATGATCTCCAGCATCATGTCGAGGCTGCCGACGCCGCCGGCCGAGGTGAAGCGCTTGCGGTCGATGACGAAGAGGTCGCGCCTGAGCTCGATGTCCGGGAAAGCCTCGGTGAAGGCGGCCTGACTGGTCCAGTGCAAGGTGCAGGCATGGCCGTCGAGCAGGCCGGCGCGAGCCAGAAAGAAGGCGGCATCGGCCACGGCCCCGATATGCGCGCCGCCGCGCAGGCTTTTCCTGATCCAGCTCATCGCCTCGTCGGCCACGACATGGTCGGCATCGCCGCCGGAGCAGACGACGATGCGGTCGACCTTCGGCGCGTCGGCCGCCGAGAAGCCGGGCTGGATGACGACGCCGTTGGAAGCCTCGACCGTGCCACGGTCGGCGCCGACGATCATCCAGCGGTAGCAGTCGCGTTTGGCAAGGATATTGGCGGCGCGCAGCGGCTCGATGACGGAAGAAAACGCCATCATCGGAAAGCCGGGAAAGACCAGCACTGCGAAGGTGAGGGGGGCTTCGTGTGCCTCAGGCAGGATGCGGTCCCTTTTACGGCTGGCGAGGATGGCGCTCACAATTGTGTATTTCCCGCACGCTGTATTGGTGGCAGAGAAGGCCAAACTGTAGCGGGCCGTTCGGGCCGCGTACAACGGAGAAACGACCAGGATGTTTGCGGCAACCGCCATCGACACGAGCAACAAGCCGGCCTTCTACAACGAGTTGGCCACGCAACTGAAAGCGCTGCTGGAAGGCGAGGGCGATTCCATCGCCAACGCCGCCAACACCTCGGCGCTGATCTACCAGATAGTGCCCGATCTCAACTGGGCTGGCTTCTATTTCCTGCAGTCCGACGAAGAGCTGGTGCTCGGCCCCTTCCAGGGCAAGCCGGCCTGTGTGCGCATCGCGGTCGGCAAAGGCGTCTGCGGCACGGCGGTCGATCTCGGCATGTCGATGCTGATCAAGGACGTGCACGATTTTCCCGGCCACATCGCCTGCGATGCCGACTCGCGCTCGGAACTGGTCGTGCTTTTGCGCGATGCGGACGGCGTGTTCGGCGTGCTCGACCTCGACAGCCCGCTGCCCGGCCGCTTCGACAAGGAAGACCAGGCCGGTATCGAGAAACTCGCCGCGATCTATGTGGCGGCGAGTTCTTTCGAGGACTAGACGAGTTTCACCAGCACCAGGCCGAAGCAGGCGATAAACAGAAAAGCCGAGAAGGCCAGCATCAGCGGGCGCAGGCCGCGCGAGCGCAGCTGCGAAATATCGGCCTGCAGGCCCATGGCGGCAAGCCCCATGGTCAGCATGACCTGCGCCGCGAGCGCGATCGCCGAGTGGATCTGCCCCGGAATCGCGACCAGGCTGTTCAGCGCCACGACCGCGACGAAAGCGACGACGAACCACGGCATCGGCGGTTTCGCGGTTGAGGCATCGGCGCTGCCGCGGCGCGCCATAAGGCCGAGCGCGACTACCATCGGCGCCAGCATGGCGACGCGCGTCAACTTGGCGACGGTCGCTGTTTCGCCGGCAAAAGTGCCGTTCTGGAAGCCGGCGCCGATCACCTGTGCCACCTCGTGGATCGAAGCGCCGGCCCACAGGCCGAAAGCATGCTGGTCGAGGCCGAATAGAGGCGCCAGCAGCGGGAAGCCGAGCATGGCGATGGTGCCGAACAGGGTTATTGCGGCAACCGCATAGGTGACGTCCTCGTCGCGCGCGTCGGTGACGATGTTGGTGGCGACGATCGCGGAGGCGCCGCAGATCGAGGTGCCGGCCGCGATCAACTGCGCCAGCTTGGCGTCGACGCCGATCAGCCGGCTGAGCGTGACGGTGAAGAGGAAGGTGGCGCCAAGCGTGGCGGCGACGATGCCGACGCCGCCGAGGCCGATGCCCGCCACCTGGCCGAGCGTGAGCTGGAAGCCGAGCAGCACGATGGCGAAGCGCAGCAGCCGGCGCTGCGCGAACGCAATGCCGGCCTTGGCGTGGGCCGGCGTGCCGAGCACATTGGAATAGACCATGCCGGCGACGACCGCGAGGATCATCGGGCTGAATAGGGTGAGGCCGGAGAGATTGCGCGCCGAATAGGCGACGCTGGTGATCATCGCCACGAGCACGATTCCCGGCACGATGCCGGCCCAGATCGCAGGCAGGGCGGGGCTCTGGCTTCCAGAACTGGCCGAACTCGGGCCATTTGGAAGATCGTTCGCGGCGGTGGGCAGGAAAGACAATGCAATTCTCCAAGCATGTTCGCCGGGGAAATGCCATTCCAGAACCAATCTTTCCAACGAATTATTCGAGTTATAATGATCGATTTTTGCGAACGATCTGGGTTTGCGCGGCAGGACTACCGAGATCGGGTGATTGCAACGTCGACGGCTCGACGGCCGGCTTGACAGCGTCGCGGCTGCTGGTCCAGCTTCACGCCATGATCGCCTTTCCCGCAAACCCGCAGCGACGCCGCCGTTCGAAGGAGCGGCATGCTGATTGCGTGAAGACAAAGGCCGGCTGACAAGCAACCCGGTTCGTCCATCCCAGCCCCCGCCCATCGAAACGATCGGCGGGTTTTTTGCATTTGGAGCGTTTGAATGAGCGTCGTTTCTTCCATCGAGTTTCGGCCGGCTGGCCCGGCGGATGCCGCGGCCATCAAGACAATCGTGCGGGCTGCCTACGCCAAATGGGTGCCGGTG
>NZ_RZSC01000428.1:0-5116 GCF_003998155.1 Mesorhizobium sp. M1E.F.Ca.ET.063.01.1.1 | reverse complement strand
TGGACGGGCTTGCCGTCAGCGTCGTGCCGAAGGAGCGTGCCGGCATGGCGGTCGGCATCTTCAACACCACCCGCGTCGCTTGCGAGGGCGTGGCGCTGGCGATCGTCATGGCGACGCTGTCGGGCTTCACCGCCGCGCAGCTCGGCACTCAAGGGTTGGCGTCACCCGCAAAAGCGGCCGCGGCAGGGCAGCTTCTGGCAACGGGCAATATCGGTGAAACGGCACGACATCTGCCTATGGCCGATGCCGCTGTCCTCATCCAGGCCTACGAGACGGCCTTCGACCGGCTGCTGGTCGTGCTGGCGACAATCACCGTCCTGACCGCCATCGTCATCTTCCTCGGCCTGCGTCGCGGATCGGCGCCGGAACAAGACGTCGAGCCCCTCTCGGCCTGCCAGGAAGGCTAGACGTCGGCCAAAGCCCGGCGCCCTTCCGGCCTTCTTCGGTGGGCGCCGACCTCGCCGCCACGGGGAAGGCTCAACTGCGACCCTGCTGCTGCCGCGACGTGACGTCCTCTGGTTCGGCGTAGGCATAAAAAATACTTGACTAGCATACTCATATTTGAGAGCGCGGGAGCGCAATCGAGCGGTCGACTTCCAGGAGAAGTGCGTAGCGGTCTTCCGTGCGGAATTGCGTCAAAACAGAGAGATAGAACGGTTCGCCGTTTCGGTGAAACAGTGAAACGATCTAGCTGATGATCAGGCTCGCGATCCGGTCGCCGTCCAGCGTGAAGGTCATGTCGCCTTCACCATTGAAGCCGTCGCCGGTCACCTTGATGCGCACATGGTAGGCGCCGTCCGATTGCGCGATGCGGACGATATCGAGGCGGGATTGCACGCCGATATTGTCCGACTGGTTCCAGCGCGCGATTTCCCCACGGCTGCGGAAGGGGCGGCCCCAGTCGGTGAGCAGGGGCATCCGCCGTGAAGGTCTCCAGAAAGGCCTCGGTGTCGCCCGAATTGGTGGCTTCGACAAAACGTCGGATCGGGTCGGGCGTGGTCATCAATCGAGCCTATGCATCAGGTCCTCGTCCAGCCAGCGCCCGAAGAAATAGACGAGCTGCTTGTGCCACCACGGCCAGTCGTGGCTGACGTCGCCACCCCAATAGTCGACCCAGGCCGGAATGGATTTGTCGCGCAGCACCTGCTCCAGTTCGCGCGTTTCGACAAGCATGCGCTCTTCCCAGGCGCCCTGCCCGCAGCAGAAGATCAGCCTGAGCGCCCTCAGGCGCCCGAGCAGCCGCTGGTCGACGATGCCCGGCAGATAGTCGAGCGGCGAGTTGTAGAAGATGCTGCCCTCCAGCGCCCGGCCGAAGAAGTCGCGCGTCGAATAGACGCCCGACAGCGAAATCACGCCGCTGGCCAGTTCCGGAAAGCGGAAGACGAAATTCGACGAGTGATAGCCGCCCATCGAGCAGCCGCAGAACAGCGGCTTCAGGATTCGTCCGCCATTGGCCTTGGCGGCAACCGCCTGCAGCTCCGGCAGCGCCTCCTCGCGCACATAGCGGAAATAGGCCTCGTGGCGGGCTATGCGGCTGGCGGGATCGCCATGCTTGTCGAAGAAGGATTCCGAATCGATGCCGTCGAGCGTGAACAGCTGGATGCGGCCGGTGTCGATGAACTCGGCGAGCGCGCCGACGCCGCCCGAATCCTCGAACTGGAAGAAGCGTCCCTGCGAGGTCGGGAACACCACCACCGGCCGCCCGGCATGGCCGTAGCGCTTGTATTCCATGTCGCGGCCGAGATTGCGGGCGTGAGCCTTGTGATAGGAAACGTCCATCGCCTCACGCCTTTTCCGCGTGGATATAGTCGACCGCCTGGCGCAAAGCCTTCTGGTCCTTGGAACGCATCTGGTAGGCGTAGTTGCCCATGGCGCGGCTGAAAACCTCTTCGATGGCCTGATGATGCACGATCTTGTCGCCATGGGCGGCTAGCACGTCCTCATGGCTGTGCAAATAGTCGATGTGACGCTTGCGGCTGGCATAAGCGGTGAAATACTTGCCCTTGTAAGGGCCGCCAGCGGCATCCTTGACCACCATGTCCGCCCATGCGGCATAGACGTCGATGTCGAAGGTGTAGTTGATAGCGTCGGTCATCCAGGCGCCCGGCGGGCGCATGTTGACCTCGAGTGCGATGACGCGATTGTCCCTGGTTTCGAACAGCTCGATGTGGAAGAAGCGCTCGCGCACGTCGAACGCTTTCAGGATCTTGCGGCCCGCCTCCTCGACCTCCGGGCTGATCTCGGGAAAGCAGGTATAGCTCATGTGGCGGTCGCGGTTGACCGCGTCCATGATGCTCTGGTCGTAACGGTGGCTGGCCGCCAGCACGACCTCGCCGTCGCGGTTGACCAGGCCGTCGAAGGTCACCACCAGCCCCTCGATGAACTGCTCCATGACGAAGGTCACACCCTCCGGCTTGTCCCTGAAGAACTGGTCGAGCTCCCTGGCATTGGAGATCTTGAACGTGTTCGAGGCGCCGGAGCCTGAATCCGGCTTGACCACCACCGGATAGCCGACCCGGCGGATGAAGGTCATGGCCCCAGTTCGATCCGAGCATTTGCGTTGCGGAATGGTTTCGACGCCGCTTTTGCGGAAAAAGGCGCGCATGCGGCTCTTGCGCTTCAAATTCTTCACGAAATCGAGCTTGGTGCCGAAGATGTTGAAGTCGGTGCGAATGTTGGCTTCGAGCTCCAGCCAGTGCTCGTTGAGCGACTCGAAGCGGTCGATACGGCCCCATTTGTGGATGAAATGCCCCATCGCCCGGAACACGGCATCGTAATTCTCCATGTCGGCGACGCGGTAATATTCCGAAAGCGCCGCTTTCAACTTGCCGCTCAGCGTCTCATAGGGCGCGTCGCCTATCCCGAGCACGGTGGCGCCGGCTTTCTTCAACCGGTCGCAGAAATCGGCGCCGTTGACCGGAAAATGCGGCGAGAAGAACACGAAATTCATGCACGGCCTCCCCCTGAGATCAGGTCCTCCGAGGCAAATGTGGCGCATTTGCCTGGTGCGGGGAAGAGCCCGCGCCGATGCATGTCACCCAAAAGTGTGCAACGATTTTGGGAAAACGACATGCATAAAACCCAAGGACTTAAAGCGCGTCGCTTGAATCCGTTTCGACGCGGCGCGCTTTGTGCCCGGCCAGACCGGCACTTGCCTCCCAACGGCGGCTCCTGTAAGAGAGCCGGCATGACCACGCGCACCCGCTCCGTCGCTTCTCCTCGCCCCGGCTTCGCCGGCGAGACCGTGCGCGCGCTTGCTTCGACCCTGCTTCTTCTCGGCCTTATCGGCGATCGCCGGGTTCGCTGAAGGAGCGCCCGGCGGTCGGAAACCGCCGCCCGAGGCGCATGCTCCTTGGCCAGAATTTGGCAAAGTCACATCAAGCGAACGAAACTTTGGTAAAGGCGCCGCTCGGCACCAATCCGCCTGAGAGCGATCAGACGAGCCGCCGGGAGAAACGACGATGAACAGAAGAGAAGCAATCCCAGTCGGCGGGGCCGAAACGGACAGTTCCGTGGCCGGCCATATGCCGGATGCCCACCGCAAATATCAACCCTACCCGACGGTCGACCTCGCCGATCGCACCTGGCCGTCCAAGGTCATCGAGAAGGCGCCGATCTGGTGCTCGGTCGACCTGCGCGACGGCAACCAGGCGCTGATCGACCCGATGGGCCATGAGCGCAAGGCGCGCATGTTCGCGCTGCTCATCGACATGGGATTCAAGGAGATCGAGATCGGCTTTCCGTCGGCCTCGCAGACCGACTTCGATTTCGCCCGCTGGTGCATCGAGGAAGGCGGCGTGCCGAACGACGTGTCGCTGCAGGTGCTGGTGCAGTGCCGGCCCGAGCTGATCACGCGGACCTTCGATGCGCTCAAGGACGCGCATCGCCCGATCGTGCATTTCTACAACTCGACCAGCGAGCTGCAGCGCCGTGTCGTCTTCGAGAAAGACGTCGCCGGCATCAAGCGGATCGCCACCGACGCCGCCAAGATGATCACCGACATGGCGGCCAAGGCCGGCGGCGGCTACCGTTTCGAATATTCGCCGGAGAGTTTTACCGGCACCGAGCTCGAGGTCGCGCTGGAGATCTGCAACGCCGTCACCGAGATCGTGAAGCCCACTGCCGACAACAAGCTGATCATCAATCTGCCCTCGACGGTCGAGATGTCGACGCCCAACGTCTATGCCGACCGCATCGAATGGATGTGCCGCAATCTCGACAATCGCGACAATCTGATCATCTCGTTGCATCCGCACAATGATCGCGGCACCGGCATCGCCACCACAGAGCTCGGCCTGATGGCTGGGGCCGATCGCGTCGAAGGCACGCTGTTCGGCAATGGCGAGCGCACCGGCAATGTCGACATCGTGACGCTGGCGCTCAACATGTATACGCAAGGGGTCGATCCCGAGCTGGACTGCTCCGACATAAACCGGATGAAGGACGTCTACGAATATTCGAACCAGCTGAAGATCCCGGAGCGCCACCCCTATGTCGGCGAACTCGTCTACACCGCGTTCTCAGGCTCGCACCAGGACGCCATCAACAAGGGCATCAAGGCGCTGCGCAAGGCCAACACGCCGCTCTGGGAAGTGCCCTATCTGCCGATCGACCCGGCCGATGTCGGACGCACCTATGAGGCGATCATCCGCATCAACTCGCAGTCCGGCAAGGGCGGCATCGCTTATGTGCTGCAGGCCGATTACGGCCTCAACCTGCCGCGCAATTTGCAGATCGAGTTCAGCCAGGACATCCAGGCGATCACCGACGCCGAAGGCAAGGAAGTGCCTGTCAAGCGCATCCACGATCGCTTCATTGAGACCTATGTCGAGCAGCCCGGCGCGCGGCTGAAGTTCCTCGACCATCGCACCTATCCCGACACCGGGGTCAAGGGCAGGCGCATGGTGGAGGCTGAAATCCTCGACAATGGCAAGGAAGTGACCATCACCGGCACCGGCACCGGCCCGATCGACGGTTTCGTCGATGCGCTTTCGCGCCATGTCGGCGTGGAAATGTCGGTGCTCGACTATTCCGAACACTCCTTGCAGCGCGGCTCGAATGCTTCGGCCATCTCCTATGTCGAGATGGAGTATCCGGGCGGCAAGCTGTTCGGCGC
>NZ_RZSC01000427.1:0-5122 GCF_003998155.1 Mesorhizobium sp. M1E.F.Ca.ET.063.01.1.1 | reverse complement strand
ATCTACGAGCCTGACCACGCCAACTCGATCCTGATGGCCGGGCGCGCTGACCTTGTGGCGCTGGCCAGGCCGCATCTTACCGACCCCTACTGGACGCTGCATGCGGCGGTCACCCTCGGCGACCGCGGCGTCAAATGGCCGGATCCCTATCTGCGCGGACGCGACCAGATCTACCGCCTGGCCGAGCGCGAAGCGGCGGCAGGGCTCAAGGTATGAGTGCTTCCATGTTTTCACGTCGGCGCCGCCCCTCATCCGCCTACCGGCACCTTCTCCCCGTGAAGAACGGGGAGAAGGGACCTGCTCCAGCGCCGGTGACCCCCTCTCCGCGTTCTTCCCGCGGAGAGGGTAAGGGTGAGGGGCAGCGCCCGCCTCGGGGATTGAGCTATGATCGCCGGTAGACACGCCCTCGTCACCGGCGGTGGTTCCGGCGTCGGTCGTGCGATCGCGCTGGCATTAGCCGGCGTCGGCATCAACGTAACCATATGCGGGCGGCGCGAGGCGGCGCTTGCCGAGGTCGCGAAGGAGAACGCTTGCATCTTTGGTCTCGCCGCCGATGTCACCGATGAGGCAGACATGGCGGCTCTTTACGAGAAGGCGGAAGCGGCGCGCGGACCGTTCGATATCGTCGTCGCCAATGCCGGCATGGCGGGCAGCGCGCCGGCGCACAAGACCTCGCTGGCCGACTGGCGGCGCACGCTCGACGTCAACCTGACCGGCGCTTTCCTGACGGTGAAGCCGGCACTGGCGGGCATGATCGCGCGGAAGGCGGGTCGGATCATATTCGTAGCCTCGACGGCCGGCCTGAAAGGCTACGCCTATGTCGCTCCTTACGTCGCCGCCAAGCACGGCGTGGTCGGGCTGATGCGGGCTTTAGCCACCGAGACCGCGAAGTCCGGCGTGACGGTGAATGCCGTCTGTCCGGGTTTCGTCGAAACCGACATGCTGGAGGAGTCCGTTCAGCGCATCGTGGGGAAGACCGGCCGCTCCGCCGACGAGGCGCGGGCGAGCCTCGCCGCGACGAACCCGCAAGGGCGCTTCATCCAGCCCGAAGAGGTCGCCGCGGCGGTGCTCTGGCTGTGCAGCGACGCCGCCCGATCGATCACCGGGCAGGCGATCTCGATTTCCGGAGGCGAGACATGGTAGCAGGACCGACATCCACCGGGCCGGGCAAGGACAGGCTGCGCCTGTGGATACGCTTGCTGCGCGCCTCGCGCACGATCGAGGCCGAGCTGCGCGAACGGCTGAAGAAGGAATTCGACACCACGCTGCCCCGCTTCGATGTGATGGCAGCGCTCTATCGCGTGCCCGAAGGCATGCTGATGAGCGACCTGTCGCGCTTCCTGCTCGTGTCGAACGGCAATGTCACCGGCATCGTCGACCGGCTGGTTTCGGAAGGGCTCGTCGCCCGCGCGCGCCGCAACGGCGACCGCCGCACATCGATGGTGCGGCTGACCGAGGAAGGTACGAAGTCCTTCGCGGAGATTGCCGCCGCGCATGAGAACTGGGTCGGCGAGCTGCTCGGCAATGTCAGCGAGGACGAGGCCCGCCGCCTGACCGGCATGCTGAAATCGTTCCGCAGCAATTGGGAGGGACGCGAATGAGCAAGATGGCTGGCCTGAAACCCAAGCATTTCCTCTGGCAGGTGGAAGGCAGGATCGCCAGGGTCCGGCTCGACCGTCCCGAACGCAAGAACCCGCTGACCTTCGACAGCTATGCCGAGTTGCGCGACACTTTTCGCGACCTCGTCTATGCCGACGATGTCGACGCCGTCGTGTTCCTGCCCAATGGCGGCAATTTCTGCTCGGGCGGCGATGTCCACGACATCATCGGGCCGCTGGTCAAGATGGATATGAAGGCGCTGCTCGCCTTCACGCGCATGACCGGCGACTTCGTCAAGGCGATGCTTAACTGCGGTAAGCCGATCATCTCTGCCGTCGACGGCGTGGCGGTCGGCGCCGGCGCCATCATCGCCATGGCCTCCGACATCCGCATCGCCACGCCGGAGGCAAAGACCGCCTTCCTGTTCACCCGCGTCGGCCTTGCCGGCTGCGATATGGGCGCCTGCGCGATCCTGCCGCGCATCGTCGGCCAGGGCCGAGCGGCGGAGCTGCTTTATACCGGCCGCACGATGAGCGCCGCCGAAGGCGAGCGCTGGGGTTTCTACAATCGCCTCGTCGAGCCCGCTGCGCTCGAGGCCGACGCGCTCGACATGGCGGCGCGCATCGTCTCCGGCCCGACCTTCGCGCATGGCATCACCAAGACACAACTCAACCAGGAATGGTCGATGGGCCTCGACCAGGCGATCGAGGCGGAAGCGCAGGCGCAGGCGATCTGCATGCAGACCGGCGATTTCGAGCGCGCCTATAAGGCCTTCGTGGCGAAGGAAAAGCCGGTGTTCGAGGGGAATTAGCGATGATTGCTTTGATGGAAACGTCGGCGGGACAGCGCCCCCCTCTGTCCTGCCGGACATCTCCCCCTCAAGGGGGGAGATTGGCAGCTTGGGCGCCGGCTCCCATCCTGCAGCGTTGGCGATTGGCGAAAGCGACGATGACAGCCGATCTCCCCCCTAGAGGGGGAGATGGCCGGCAGGCCAGAGGGGGGCGCCGTAGAGCGCAAACCCCGAAGTACTGCGGAGGCAGACATGCCTGACCGCTCCTTCCTCTCATGGCCGTTCTTCGAAGACCACCATCGCGCGCTGGCAGAAAAGCTCGACGCCTGGTGCGCGAAGAACCTTCCCGTCGATCACCACGATGTCGACGCGGCCTGCCGCGCGCTGGTGGCGATGCTTGGCCGCGACGGCTGGCTGAAGCCGACAGCGCTCGACTCCGCCAACCCCGGGCCGCTCGATGTGCGCACGCTCTGCATCACCCGCGAAACACTCGCACGCCATGACGGGCTGGCCGACTTCGCCTTCGCCATGCAGGGTCTCGGCACCGGCGCGATCTCGCTTTTCGGCACACCGGACCAGCAGCGCTGGCTTGCGAAGACGCGGGCCGGCCAGGCAATCTCGGCCTTTGCTCTCTCGGAACCACGTTCGGGTTCGGACGTCGCCAATATGGAGATGACGGCGATCCGCGACGGTGACTTCTACGTGCTTTCGGGCGAGAAGACCTGGATCTCCAATGGCGGCATCGCCGACCTCTATGTCGTCTTTGCGCGGACCGGCGAGGCGCCCGGCGCCAAAGGCATTTCCGCCTTCATCGTGCCTGCGGATACGAAGGGCCTCGGCATTGCCGAGCGGCTGGAGGTGATCGCCCCTCACCCGCTGGCGCGGCTCTCCTTCGATAATGTGCGCGTTCCCGTTTCTGCGCTGATTGGAAAGCCGGGCGAGGGTTTTCGCATCGCCATGTCGGTGCTCGACGTCTTCCGTTCGACGGTGGGCGCCGCTGCGCTCGGCTTCGCGCGGCGCGCGCTCGACGAGAGCGTCAAAAGGGCGGCCGAGCGCAAGCTGTTCGGCGCGCCGATGGCCGAACTGCAAATGGTGCAGGGCCACATCGCCGAGATGGCGCTCGATGTCGACGCCGCCGCCCTGCTGATCTATCGCGCCGCCTGGACCAAGGACATGGGGGCCGCGCGGGTGACGCGCGAAGCTGCGATGGCGAAGCTCTTCGCCACCGACAGGGCGCAGGAGGTGATCGACAAGGCGGTGCAACTGCATGGCGGCGATGGCGTGCGCAAGGGCCACATCGTCGAGAGCCTCTATCGCGAGATCCGGGCGCTGCGCATCTACGAAGGCGCCTCCGACGTGCAGAAGGTGGTGATCGCCAGGCAGGTCATGGGAGCGGCGTGAGACCATGCCTTGCGAACCGCATTCGACTTAAGGGGAGGCTAGACGTGCACACTATCCTGCAGCCGGAAGGCTGGGCCAAACCGATCGGCTACGCCAATGGCGTGGCCGCGCGTGGCCGGCTTGTCTTTATCGGCGGCCAGGTCGGCTGGAACGCCGAATGCCGGTTCGAGACCGACGACTTCGTCGGTCAGGTGCGCCAGACGCTCGCCAATGTCGTTGCCATTCTCGCCGAAGCCGGCGGCGAGCCGCAGCACATCACCTCGATGACCTGGTATTTCACCGACAAGGCCGAGTACCTCGCCAACCTCAAGGGGATCGGCGAAGCCTACCGCGCAATCATCGGCCGGCACTTCCCGGCGATGGCCGCCATGCAGGTGGTGGCGCTGGTCGAAGACCGCGCCAAGGTGGAGATACAGGCTACGGCGGTCATTCCGGACTGAGCTATTCGCGATAGCCTGCCCGCTTCAGCAGCGGCAGCACACAATCGCAGAAATAGGGCAGTTCCTGTGTGTAATTGACGAAGGAAAGCGCGATGCCTTGGTAGCCTTGCTCGGCAATGGCGATCATGTCGGCCGCGATCGTTTCCGGCGTGCCGACCAGGGGATAGGTGCCGGCGCCGCCGGCGAAACGCTGCCGGTAGCGCTCATAGGCATGCTGGTCATGCGATTGCGAGAACTCCTTCTTGCCCGCCATATGGGCGTCGACCGCCTCATGATCGGCCATCGTCACCGCGTAGCGCGTATAATAGGCTTGAGCTTCTTCCATCGTCGGCCGGCACACCACATGCGCAACCGTGTAGACGCCGACATTGCGGCCCAGCCTGTCCGCCCGCTCGCTGATGTCGGCCACATGCTTGCCCGCGTCGGCCATTTCGGAAAATGTCGTGAACAGATAGTCGCATCTGGCGGCGGCGAAATCCCGGCCGGGCCCACCGAAGGCGGCGTTCATCGTCACCGGGCGCGGCACCTGCAGGCTGGCCGGCCGGCTCACTGCCTCCTTCAGGCGATAGTAGGTTCCGTCGTAATCGAGCGGGGCGTCGGATGTGTAGAGCCTTTCGAGGATCTCGATCCACTCGGCCGCCTGGTCGTAGCCCTTCTCCACCAGCGGCGTGCCGAACATGCCGAATTCCTTCGGGTTCCAGCCGCAGACGATATTGAGGCCGGCCCGGCCCTGGCTGATATGGTCGACCGTCGCCAGCGCCTTGGCGGCGTAGAGCGGGTGTACCAGCGGCACGTGCACGGTCATGAACAGGCCGATCCGCTCAGTCGCGGCGCCGAGCGCGGCCGCCCAGGTGAATGTCTCGAACGACCATTCGCGCACCTTGTTGCGGCC
>NZ_RZSC01000426.1:0-5132 GCF_003998155.1 Mesorhizobium sp. M1E.F.Ca.ET.063.01.1.1 | reverse complement strand
CGCTGAAGCTCGATGGCTTCTACGCCCAGGCCATCGGCAGCGACGCCGCTTTCGTCAAGACGCTCGACTTTGCGCTGAAGAAGCCGGAAGGCGCCGACATCGCCATCGCTCGGCTCGGCGGCTGGACGCAGGACGTCGGGCCGATCTACGACCAGCAGGTCGTCGTCGCGGTCGTCAAGGGCGATCGCGTCCTGATCGCCGAGGCGCCGGCGGCTCCTGCCGTTCCAAAGATTGCGGCCTGCGAGGCCTTGTGGACCGCGGCGGATGCCACCGCGCAGAAATTCCAGCAGGAATATCAGGGTTCGGACCTCAAGGACCAGCAGGCCTATGATTCCGCCAACGCCGCCTGGGAAAAAGGCGACGGCGACTATCGCGCCTGCATGGGCGAGCGCCTGCCGGACGACCCGACCTTCCCGGCGCTGCTTGCTCAGGCGCAGGAGCTTGCCGACCATATGGCCGGCAAGTAGCTATAACTATTTGTTTTTGCGCAATTCCGGAAACCGTTACACACTTTCCCGGAATTGCTCTGATCTCAGCCCGCGTTGAGACGCAGGTTGCGCCGAGGCGTGCGCCGGGCGGTGGGACGCGCCACTTCCGCGATGATGCCGTTCGCGGGAGGCGCAACGTCGCTGCGCGACCTCGCATCCGTCACCCTGTGCAGCCGCTCGTAGGGCAATAGCTCCTTGATGCGGGCGTTCAGCGTCACGATCTCGGCTCGCAGGTCCTCGCATTCCTGCTTCTGGATATCGAGCTGGATCTGGTCGGACGCCTGCTGCAAGGTGAGCTGCGAGAGATTGGTGCTGGCGACCGACAGGTTCTTCTTGTCGATTTCGCTTTCGTCCCTGAGAACGGCCAGCCTTTCTTCCGCGATCTGCCGTTCGGTCACGGCATCGTTCAACTGAACCTTGAGCCTGGTCATCTCGGTCGAGGCTTCGCTCTGGTCGTTCGAGGCCTGCTCGAGGCGGGTTTGTAGTTCCTGGATCTCGGAACGCAATCCGCGGTTCTCGGCATGGCTCCGCGCGAGCTCGGCCGCGCCATCGCTTTCGGCAATGCGGGCCGCCTCGGTTACCTCGGCAAGCTTGGCCTGCGTCGTCTCCAGCGACTTCTGCAGCCGGGCCTCTTCCTTCTCGTGCCTGCCGAGTTGGGCCATCAGGTCGGCGACGCGCGCCGTTTCGTTGGCATGGGTTGCGGCGAACTCGTCGAACTTGTGCCGGGCCTCCGCCTCGCGCTTCTGCGCCTGCTCCAACTCGACGGAAAGGCCGACCTGCTTTTCGCGCAACAGCTTGTTCTCGGCGGCGCGCCTGTCGGCCTCGACGGTCTTGGCGGCCAGCGACTTGACGATCTCGCCGAACTCCGCCTCGCGCTTGGCGCTCTCATTGCCCATCTCGACCAGTTCGAGCCGCACCGCCGCAAGCGCCTCGCGCAGCGACTCCCGGTCCTGGACAAGGCTTGCCTCGCGCTGTTGCCAGGCTTCGGCCGCGCCGTCGCGTTCGCGCTGCTTCCTGGCGGCGTCGAGCAATTGTTCCGACATGGTCTTGTGTTCGGCGCCCAGAGCCGCATTTGCCAGCTCCAGCTCATTGGCGCGGAGCGCATCGCGATGCAGGACATTCAGGATCTCGCGCGTCATCTGGTGCGCGGTGGCGATCTCGCCCAGCCTCGCCTCGATTTCCTCGAGATGGCCCTGTCCGTCACGGAAAAGCCCGGCGACAGCCTCCAGCGCGGCCAGCCGCGTCTGGGTATGCGGCGTCAGCCGAGATGCCGCCGGCTCCGGCTGGCCTTCGGGCGGCGGACCCTCATCGCTTGCCGCCAGCTCCTCCCCGGCGACCGTATCGTCCTCCAAGGACGTCTGTTCGTCAGACGCGAGACATTCCTCGAAGGCCTCGGCCAGATCCGACTGGAGCTCTTGAAATTCCTTGTCTACGTTTTCGGCACGCTTGATCAGGGATTTGAAATTCATAACGCTACACCTCTTACGCTCACTCCCGCCGAATACTTAATGAATTGCTAATCTATCCCTTTACAATCCGTACGGGAAGCCTCCGCGAGACAAACAAAAATTAAGGTTATCGTGGGTTTCCAGACGCTTGCGCGATGTTCCGCCAGCGTCACTTTTTTCAAGCCCGATAAGTGCCTCTTCGGCCTCGCGGGCACCCCTTCAAACGACGGAGCCTGACAAACGAAAAACACATCACGACTGATCGACGATCAATGGGGCAACGTTCCCCGTCCGGGCGCCGGCTGAATTCCACTAAGGCGAGCAGCCTTCCTCTACCCTCTCAGCCCCGGCGCTTCCTGGCCGGTGCGGGCGACATACTCCGTATAGCCGCCGCCATAGGTGTGGATGCCGTCGGGGGTGAGCTCCAGCACACGGTTGGAGAGCGCGGCCAGGAAGTGGCGGTCGTGCGAGACGAAGAGCATCGTGCCTTCGTACTGCGAGAGCGCCTCGATCAGCATCTGCTTGGTCGCTATGTCGAGATGGTTGGTCGGCTCGTCGAGCACCAGGAGGTTGGGCGGATCGAACAGCATCAGCGCCATCACAAGGCGGGCCTTCTCGCCGCCTGAGAGCACGCGGCACTTCTTCTCGATCTCGTCGCCGGAAAAGCCGAAACAGCCGGCCAAAGCCCTGAGCGGCGCCTGGCCGGCCTGCGGGAAATTGTCTTCCAACGTCTGGAAAACGGTGCGCTCGCCGTCGAGCAGCTCCATGGCGTGCTGGGCGAAATAGCCCATCTTGACGCTCGGGCCCCGCGCGACGGTGCCCTGGTCCGGCTCGGAGGCGCCGGCGACCAGCTTCAGAAGCGTCGACTTGCCGGCGCCGTTGACGCCCATCACGCACCAGCGCTCGCGCCGGCGCACCTGGAAGTCGAGGCCGGCATAGATGGTGCGGCTGCCATAGCTCTTATGGATACCCTTCAGCGTCGCCACGTCCTCGCCGCAGCGCGGCGCCGGCTGGAACTCGAAGGCCACCGTCTGGCGCCGCTTCGGCGGCTCGACGCGGTCGATCTTGTCGAGCTTCTTCACCCGGCTCTGCACTTGCGCCGCGTGCGAGGCGCGCGCCTTGAAGCGCTCGATGAAAGCGATCTCCTTGGCAAGCATCGCCTGCTGGCGCTCGAACTGTGCCTGAAGCTGCTTGTCGGCAAGCGCCCGCTGCTCCTGGTAGAATTCGTAATTGCCGGAATAGGAGGTGAGCGCGCCGGCGTCGATCTCGATCACCTTGGAGACGATGCGGTTCATGAACTCGCGGTCGTGCGAGGTCATCAGCAGCGCGCCGTCGTAATCCTTGAGGAATTTTTCGAGCCAGATCAGGCTTTCGAGGTCGAGGTGGTTGCTCGGCTCGTCGAGCAACATGACGTCGGGCCGCATCAAAAGGATGCGGGCGAGCGCGACGCGCATCTTCCAGCCGCCGGAGAGTTTTGCGACGTCGCCGTCCATCATCTCCTGGCTGAAGCCCAGGCCGTCCAGCACCTCGCGGGCGCGGCCGTCCAGCGCATAGCCATCGAGCTCCTCGAAGCGGTGCTGCAACTCGCCGTAGCGCTCGATGATTTCGTCCATCTCGTCGGCGCGCTCAGGATCGCCCATCGCATGCTCGAGTTCGCGCATCTCGGCGGCGACCGCGCTCACCGGGCCGGCGCCCTCCATCACCTCGGCGACGGCGCTCAATCCCCCCATGTCGCCGACATCCTGGCTGAAATAGCCGATGGTCACGCCGCGATCGATCGAGACCTGCCCCTCGTCGGGCTGTTCCTCACCGATGATCATGCGGAACAGCGTCGTCTTGCCGGCGCCATTCGGGCCGACGAGTCCGATCTTCTCGCCCTTCAGCAAGGCGGCCGAGGCTTCGATGAAGACGATCTGACGGCCGTTCTGCTTGCCGATGTTTTCGAGGCGGATCATGGGACGGTCCGGGTAGATGCGCTGAGATGGCGGGATTTGCCCGGGGCATACGCGAATGAGGGAGCGGAGGAAAGAGCGCAAACGCCGCAGATGAGGTGATCTCCCCCCTTGAGGGGGAGATGGCCGGCAGGCCAGAGGGGGTCGTCTCACTTAGAGTGCCGACGTTTTGTCGAAGCGGATAAGAGGCTGGCGCTCCACGCGCGGCGACCCCCTCTGTCGCCTTTGGCGACATCTCCCCCTCGAGGGGGGAGATCAGCCGCGCCCTACTTGGCGTCGTGAAAAATGATCCCCACCGTATGCCGCCGCCCCGAGCGCAGGCGGCTGACGCCGTGGCGGAGGTTGACGCGATAGTACCCTTTCGTGCCCTGTACTGGACGGTTGTGCACGGCGAAGATCACCGCATCGCCTTTCCTCAATGGCACCACCTCGGCGCGGCTCTGCATGCGCGGGCGCTGTTCGGTCAGCACGAACTCGCCGCCTTCGAAATCCTCGCCGGGCTGGGACAGAAGGATCGCCACCTGCAGCGGAAAGGCGAGCGCGCCGTAGAGGTCCTGATGCAGGCAGTTGAAGTCGCCGGGGCCGTATTGCAAGAGCAGCGGCGTCGGCTTGGTCTGGCCCTCGTCATGGCAGCGCTTGAGGAAGGCGGCGTGGTCGGAAGGGTAGCGAAGGGCGGCACCCATCTTCTCGTTCCAGTCGTTGGCGACCGTGGCGAGCCGTGGATAGAGTGCGGTGCGCAGGCCTTCGATCAGATCGGGGAGCGGATAGCGGAAATAGCGGTACTCGCCCTTGCCGAAGCCATGGCGGGCCATCACCACATGGCTGCGGAAATGCTCCTCGTGCGGATAGAGCGCGGCGATTTCGGCGCATTCCTCGGGCGACAGCAGGCCGGGCATGACGGCTGAGCCGTGGGTGTTGAGCTCCGAGACCAGAGCGCGCCAGTTCTGCGCGGCGACGCGGGATTCGGCTGAGCGGCTGGTGCGCTTCGTGTTCAGGGAGTGGATGGTAATGGTCGCCTCCTTTGATGTGATCAAAGTGGGGCGGAGGCGATGTCGCGGCCACCCGATTCCTGCGGAGATGGGCGCGGGTTTCCCCTCCCCCCTTGTGGGAGAAGCTGTCGCCGAAGGCGACGGATGAGGAGGATTGGAAGGAGTGAAGCGGTGGCGATTTCAAGCCTATCGCCCGGCTGGAACACCCCTCATCCGTCTCGGCGCTATCGCGCCGATCCACCTTCTCCCACAGGG
>NZ_RZSC01000425.1:0-5134 GCF_003998155.1 Mesorhizobium sp. M1E.F.Ca.ET.063.01.1.1 | reverse complement strand
AACAAAACGAAGCCGCTCGTCCATGAGTCCAGTCTCTCGCCAAACCATCGCCGGTCCTCCCGGCAAACGAGAAAACTGTCACCCATCTAATCGGTCCATTCTGTTACCTATCTATCCGGTTCGGACAAGAGCTGCTGATCTCCCCCCTTGCGGGGAGATGTCCGGCAGGACAGAAGGGGGTGCTGTCCCGCCAGCGGCCCGAAGATCTTAGTACCCCGCGATGGAGAATAAACCTCAGCGCTTCTTCGCCCGGCCGGCGAAAGGATTTTCCGAGGTGCGCAGCGCCATCCGGATCGGCACGCCGGGCATGTCGAAGGCCTCGCGCAGGCTGTTCGACAGATAGCGGACATAGGATTGCGGCATCACGTCCGGGCGCGAGCAGGAGACGACGAAGCCCGGCGGGCGGGTCTTGGCCTGGGTGACGTATTTGATCTTCAGCCGGCGGCCGGCGACGGCGGGCGGCGGATGATGGGCGAGGATGCCTTCCAGCCAGCGGTTCAGCTTGCCGGTGGAGACGCGGCTGTTCCAGACCTTGTGCGTCTTGATGACGGCTTCCATCAGCCGGTCGAGGCCGCGCCCGGTTTCGGCCGAGACGGTCACCGCCTGGATGCCGCGCACCTGGGGAAGAAGCCGCTCGGTCTTCTCGCGCAGCTCGGCCAGAAGCTCCTGCGGGTTGTCGATCAGGTCCCATTTGTTGAAGGCGATCACCGGCGCGCGGCCCTCGCGGATGATGAGGTCGGCGATCTGCAGATCCTGCTTCTCAAAGGGGATGGTGGCGTCGAGCATGATGATGACGATCTCGGCGAAGCGGATGGCGCGCAGGCCGTCCTGCACCGAAAGCTTCTCGAGTTTTTCCTGGACCTTCGACTTGCGCCGCATGCCGGCCGTGTCGAACAGTTTTATCCGGCGGCCGCGCCAGTCCCAGTCGACCGAGATGGAATCGCGGGTGATGCCGGCTTCCGGGCCGGTCAGCAGCCGCTCCTCGCCGATCAGCGCATTGATCAGCGTCGACTTGCCGGCATTGGGGCGACCGACGACGGCGATGCGCAGCGGCTTGGTGTCGTCATAGGTGGGCTCGGCATCGGGATCGGCGATATCCTCGCCGATCAGCACCTCGCTCACGGCGATCTCGTCACCCGCTTGTTCCTCGTCCTCGCCGAAGGCGCGTTCCTCGCCGAGCGCCGCGATCACCGCGTCGCGCAGGTCGGGCATGCCCTGGCCATGCTCGGCCGAGACGGGGATCGGCTCGCCGAGGCCAAGCTCCCAGGCTTCCAGCATGCCGGCTTGCGCACCACGCGCCTCGGCCTTGTTGGCGACCAGCACGACCGGCTTGCCGGATTTGCGGACCACCTCGGCGAAGGTCCGGTCGTCGGGCATCAGGCCGGATTTGGCGTCGACGGTGAAGAAGATCAGGTCGGCTTCGCGGATCGCGATCTCGGTCTGCTGGCGCATGCGGCCGGGCAGCGTCGAGGCCGCCGCATCCTCGAAGCCGGCGGTGTCGATGACGTCGAAGTGAAGATCGTAAAGCTTGGCGGGATGCACACGACGGTCACGCGTCACCCCCGGCGTGTCGTCGACAAGCGCCAGCTTCTTTCCCACCAGCCGATTGAAAAGAGTCGATTTGCCGACGTTAGGCCGGCCGATGATGGCGACTTTGAAGCCCATCCGAGGTCACGACGCGTTGCCCGACCCGCGGATCAGTTCGGACATCAACTGCGCCCGCTGGCGCACATTGCGCGGGGCGCCGTCATCCGAAGAGATCTGGTCGAACAGTTTGAGCGCGTCGGCCGACTTGCCTTCCTTCCAGGCGGCAAGACCAAGCGCCTCGCGCGCGGAATGGCGCAGCGGATTGGTGTCGGCGGTCAGCGCCTCGACCCGGCTGGAAACATCGGCGAAGGAGCCGTGGTCGACCAGCAGCAGCGCTGCCCTCAGGCGAGCCATATCACGTATGCCGGCGGGAATTGCGCTGTCGGCGGCGACCTCGTCGAAGTCCTTGACGGCGGCGTCGACATCGCCCTTGTCGGCTTTGACGGTCGCCGCGCGCATGCGGGCGAGCAGCGGATAGGCGCCGTAGCCGTCCTTTTCCAGTTGATCGAGAGCCGCGATCGCCTCGTCGTTCTTGCCCTCATTGGCAAGCTTGAGGGCAGCTGAGAAGGCATCGCCCGAGCGGTTGGCACGGGTCTCGTCCCAGTAGCGGTAGCCAACGACGGCGGCAGTGCCGACCACCACCAGGATGGCAAGGCCAAGCAACGCCGGACCAAAACGGTCCCACAGCGCCTGCGCCTGGTCGCGGCGAATCTCCTCGTTGACTTCGCGGATAAAACTGTCGTCCGACATCAATCAAAAACCATTGCGGCCAAAAAACCATCACGCCCCTTGGCGGGGCGCTTCTTGAGCCCGCGTTTTAGCGAAATTTTGTCGGCATGGAAGGGGTCCGGCCGGAAAATCGGCGGGACAATCCAGAGCGGCTTGCAGGCGAGCCGGAACGTACCGATGCCACATTTGGCCGATAGCCGGCTTTTCAATAGTCTGAAAGATCGCCCCGAAAGGCAACAAGTGCCACATCCGTTCCGCGTCCTTGCGTTCAGTCTTGCTTCGCTAGCCACCTGCGTTGCCTGGGCTTTCGCCGATCCGCCCAAATCGCCTGAGCCGATACCGGTGAAGCCGAAGCAGATCGTCCTCATCTCCTTCGACAGCGCGCGCGAGATTTCGCAATGGGAACGCAGCCGCGCGCTGGCAAAGCGCACCGGCGCGCATTTCACCTATTTTCTGTCCTGCGTCTTCCTGCTCTCGCCGGACACGCGCGCTGAGTACATCGCGCCCGGCAAGGGCGCCGGCAAATCGAATATCGGCTTTGCCGCCTCGAAACAGGAGGTGGCGGACCGGCTCGAACAGATCCGGCTCGCGGCCGCCGAAGGCCACGACATCGGCAGCCATGCCTGCGGCCATTTCGACGGCAAGGCCTGGAGCAAGGCCGACTGGCTGGCCGAGTTCGGCGCATTCCGGCACATCTTCGAGAATGCCTATGCGATCAACGGCATCTCGCCCGAGCCGCCCGGCTGGCGCGATTTCGCCCGTCATGCCGTGACCGGTTTTCGCGCGCCGTACCTCTCGACCGACAAGGCGCTTTACGAAGCGCTGCCCGAAGCCGGCTTCCAGTACGACGCGAGCGGCGTCTCGAACGGTCCTGCCCCGCCGCCGACGAGGAACGGCGTCACGCATTTTGCATTGCCGCTGATTCCGGAAGGACCGAAGTCGAGGCCAGTGGTCGCCATGGATTACAATCTCTATGTCCGCCATTCGGGCGGCTTCGACGAGCCGGCCAAGGCGTCCGAATTCGCCGACCGCGCCTATCATGCGTTCCGCGCCGCCTTCGATGCGCAGTACAACGGCAAGCGCCTTCCGCTCGAGCTCGGCTTCCACTTCACGCAGATGAACGGCGGCACCTACTGGAACGCGCTCGAGCGCTTTGCCGGCGAGGTGTGCGTCATGCAGCAGGTCGAGTGCATCAGCTTCCGCGACTATGTCGAGCGGCAGCGCGCCGATCAAAGGCAGGCCGCATCCTCCGCGCCATGCTTGGCGAGATAGCGCTGATCGATGTCCGGCAGCGGCTCGCCCTCCAGCGTTGCCTCGAAGGCGCGCAGGCGCTTGTGCACCGACTGCAGCTCGACGATGGTTGACCAGGAATTCAACAGGAACTGCAGCGAATTCGTCACCTTGCCGAAGGCATTCGAGATCTGATTCAGGGCGCCGAAGGTGATCTTGTGCGCGACCAGCGAGGGTCCGAGGATCAGCAGCGAGAAGATGTTGTCGGCCTGCAGGTAGGTGTAACGCACGACGTTGAAATAGATGTAGTGGAAATAGAGCCTGAAGTAGTTGCGGCGCACATTGGTGAACAGCTCCGTGGTCGTCGCCGGCTGCGCCCGGTCGGGGTGGTCCTCGCCATAGACGAGTTCCTTGCGATAGGCGGCCTCGACACGCTGGTTGCGGAACTGCAGGCCCGGCAGCTTGAGACCGGCGAGCATCACCGAGGCAGTGCCGAACACGCACCAGCCCAGCGCGGCAACCACCAGCGGCTGCGGGACCGCGCCGATGATCGGCAGTTCGGTGATGTGGGCCTGAAGCTGGATCATCACCGGCAGGAAGGCGATCAGGGTCATGATCGACTGGACGAAGCTCGAACCCAGGTCCTCCATGATCTGCGAGAAGCGCATGGTGTCTTCCTGAATACGCTGCGAGGCGCCCTCGATGTGGCGCAGCCGGCCCCAGTTTGCCATGAAGTAGTCGTTCATCGCCGTGCGCCAGCGGAAGATCCAGTGGCTGACAATAAAGGCGTTGACCACCTGCACATTCATGCCGACCAGCGCCAGCCAGGAGAAATCGGCCAATCCGGTGTAGAATTCCGTGTCGGTCGACGCTGTCGTTCCCGACATCAGGCCCTGCACGTAGTCGAAGAAAGGCCCGTACCAGTTATTGACGGCAACGGAGACCTGCACGTTGAAATAGATGAAGAACAGGACGAGGGCGGTCATCAGGATCGACCAGTTCTGCCACGGATGCGGGGCATACCAGCTCCAGAACGCATAGAAGATCAGCACGCAAGCCGCGAAGTAGATGTAGAACCACAGGAACGGCTTCGACCACAGGACCGCGATGCCAATGATGGGCGGAGTACCGGCCGCTGCCGGCGGCAGGCCGAGGACGGCGCCCAGCTGCTCGCCGCCGAAGAACCAGAACAGGATCCCCGCAAGGCTCCAGACGGCGGCCGAGGTGAAGAAAAGCTTCGGCTGCGGGAAGAAGGATACGAACACTGTGGCGGGTTTCCTCGGTCTGACCGCAAATCAGCGGCGTTTGCTGTTCGGCGGGCATAAGGTCACACATTAGTGGGAAAGAAAATGCCCTGCCCTGCGCCCGGCACGAGCAAGACCACAAATCATGGCGATTTTGGCGCAGCCGACCAGGCAATGACGCCGGAGAGCAGTAGCGCTACGGCAGCCGCGATCGAGGCCAGCACATAGTTGCCCGAGGCCTGGGCGAGCAGGCCGGCGGCGACCGGGCCGATGATCTGACCGAGGCCGAAGGCGGCGGTCATCACCGCGAAGATGCGGCGCGGCGCCTGCGGCGCAAGCCGCCT
>NZ_RZSC01000424.1:0-5135 GCF_003998155.1 Mesorhizobium sp. M1E.F.Ca.ET.063.01.1.1 | reverse complement strand
GTGGGAGCCTCAGCCGCCATCGGCTCTGTCGCGGTTACGGCTTCTTCGACAGTCTCGGTTTGAGGCTGCTCTTCCGACACCGGCTCTACGCCAATCTCTGCGGCGGGCTCTGTCCCGGCGTCTGCCACCGCTTCCGTGGTTTGCGCTTCGTCTGCCGTTTCCGAAACCTCGGCAGTCGATGCTTCGGCAACGGCATCGGCGGTTGCCTTCGCCGCCTGAGCCGCCTCGTCCGCCGCCAGCTTCGCTGCGGCGGCCTCACGGACGGCGTTGTCCTGCGCCTCGAGCTTGGCCTTCACCTCGGCGGCCGGCTTTGGCTCGGCGCGATAGCCGAGGCCTTTGAGGATCTCTTCCATGTCGTCGGCGGTGGCGCCGAGGATCGACATCATCGGCGGCGTCACCATGAAGGCGTGGCCGTCATAGGCGCCGTCCGGGCGCTGGCCGAGGCCGGGCTTCCAGTTGGTCGCCGGGCGGATGAGGTCGGCCAGCCGCTCCAGTATGTCGACGCGCACGGCGCGGCGCCCCAGATTGCGATAGCCGGCGAGCTTGTAGAAGGTCTTGTCGAAGGCCACGTCGATGACCACCGAGGTGCGGCCCGAAGCCAACGCGTGGACCACGTCGCCGAAGCCGGGCTTGTCCTTGCCGTCGTTCTTCAGCGCCCAGAGCAACGTCACCAGCCCGGCCGGCGCCGGCTTGATCAACGCCGGCACAAAGACATGGTAGGCGCCGAAGCGCACACCGAGGCGACGCAGCGCTGCGCGGCCTTCCTGGTCGAGCGACTTCATTTCCTCGGCGATGTCGCGGCGGTTGATGAGGCCGAAATGCTCGACGAGCTGGAAGGCGATGCCGCGGGCGATGCCTGCGAGCTGCTCGGCATTCTTCAGATCGACCAACGGCTTCAGCAGCGTTTCGATCTGGAAGTTGACGAAACGCTCGGCGCGGGCCGCGACCTTGTCGCGTGCCGGTCCGGTGAGCTGCTCGTCGGCAAGCAGCACAAGGCGCGGCTTCAATGCCTCGTCGCCGGCCACCAGCGTCCCGATCGGGGCACCGATCCAGCGCAGGATGCCGTCCGAGCCCAACGCCAGATCGCCGTTGGAGCAGGCGGCGAAGCGTTCGGCGCGTGCCTCGAACTCCGCGCTGAGCGCCTTCTGGGCAGCAGTGCGCACCGCCTTGGCGTCTTCGCCGCCGGCGCTCTGGTCGGCGGTGAAGCGGAAACCCTGCAACTCGCCGACATGATGGCCTTCGACGAGGACGGTTCCGGTAGGGCTGATTTCGGCTTCAGGCATGGTATTTTCTCTAAGGCGCCGCATGAGGACGGAAGTCCTGCGGTCTACGAAGCGTTTCGTCAACCGCTCATGCAGCGCATCCGACAATCTGTCTTCGATTTCGCGCGTCTTTTCCTGCCAGTGTGCCTGATCGGCCAGCCAGCCCGGTCGGTTGGAGACGAAGGTCCAGGTGCGGATCTGGGCAATCCGGTGCGACAACGTGTCGATGTCGCCATCCGTCGTGTCGGCCCGCCGCACCTGCTCGGCCATGTAATTTTCGTCGACATGGCCATGGCGCGCAAGGTCCAGGTAGATCGAGGCGACAAGGTCGGCATGCTGGGCGGGCGCGATCTTGCGATAGTCCGGCAGCGCGCAGGCTTCCCAGAGCAGCGCCACGCGCTCCCTGCCGGTGGCGAGCGCCCTGATGCCCTCGTCGCGCGACAGATGCTCAAGCGCCTGGGCATCGACCGCCGGCAATGCCCGGGTCAGCCCTTCGACCGGCGCGTTGGTTTCGATCGAGCGCTTCAACGCGTCCAGGCCGGAGAAATCGAAATCGGCGGTGCGCCACTGCAGCACCTTCACCGGGTCGAAATCGTGCCCCTCGATCTTCTCGACCAGACCCTCGTCGAGCGGATCGACCTGGCCGGTGACGCCGAAGGTACCGTCGCGCAGATGCCGGCCGGCGCGGCCGGCGATCTGGCCGAGCTCGGCGGCGGTCAAATTGCGGTACTGGTAGCCGTCGAACTTGCGGTTCTGGGCGAAGGCGACGTGCTCGAGGTCGAGGTTCAGCCCCATGCCTATGGCGTCGGTGGCAACGAGATAGTCGACGTCACCCGACTGGAAGATCTCCACCTGGGCATTGCGGGTGCGGGGCGAGAGAGCGCCGAGCACGACGGCAGCACCGCCCTGCTGGCGGCGGATCAGCTCGGCGATCGCGTAGACCTCGTCGGCGGAGAAAGCGACGATCGCCGTGCGTCGCGGCAGGCGGGTGAGCTTCTTCGATCCGGCATAGGCAAGGTGCGACAGCCGCGGCCGCGTCACAACCGACACGCCCTTCAGCAGCTTCTGGAGGATGCCGTGCATGGTGGCGGCGCCCAAAAGCAGCGTCTCCTGGCGGCCGCGCAGATGCAGGATCCGGTCGGTGAAGATATGGCCGCGCTCGAGATCGCCGGCGAGCTGCACCTCGTCGATGGCGACGAAGGCCGCATCGGTCTCGCGCGGCATCGCCTCGACGGTGCAGACCGAATATTTCGCGCCCGCGGGGACGATCTTCTCCTCGCCGGTGACCAGCGCCACCTTGTTGGCGCCGACCTTCTCGCAGACGCGGCCATAGACCTCGCGGGCAAGCAGTCTGAGCGGCAGGCCGATGACGCCGGTCTCGTGCGCCACCATGCGCTCGATGGCGAGATGGGTCTTGCCGGTGTTGGTAGGCCCAAGCACAGCCGTCACGTCGCGGCCCGAAAGGATCAACGGCTGGGTGTGTTTGGGCTGGATATTCATCGGCTCGGAAATTTAAGTCTTTCTGCCGCTTGTTGTCGGGAACGCAGCGATGCCGCCGCGTGTGACAGGCGACACATAGGGATTTCAGGCGCGAAGCGAAAGTGGAATGTTTCCCTTACAGACCACACTCCGACAGGCAGGGGTCAAAATCCGCTGTCGATTAACCGTTGGAACGAGTCTGGAACGAATCGGCGACGAATCGCTGACTCGTCCTGATTCAGGTTTTGTTCACGGCTATATGTGGATTTTTTGACGATGAGTCTCACCACATGCTGAATCCCGGAGTTGGCCCGTTTCATGCTTGCCTCAGCCGTGCCTTGAAGGGTCGTTAACCTTTGCCGGCGAACGGTCAGGACTATCTGAATGCGGTCGCCAAGATTATGAAATTGTTGATCTTTCCTAATCGGCGTTAATCACTTCCGAACCGTTTCCGGCTCTTCGCGTTAACTTTTCGACCAAAGCCGGAACGAATCGGCGACGAATCAGCGATCTGCGAGTTTTCCCGGTTTGTTCACGCCTAGATATGGTGTCGTCCACAGCTTGCGCACCGAAAATTCACAGCTTGTGAACGAGGTTTCGCACAGGGCACGGCGAGGCCGTTAACCTTTGCGTGCCGAATTGAGGCAAGGTGTCGTGTCGGCGATGGACGACGCAGAAAGAAAAAGGCGGCCCGAGCGTTCAGGCCGCCCCGCAACCGGGACAAGCCTCAGGCGAAATACTGCCCGCCATTGGCGGTGATCGTCGAGCCGGTGATGAAGCCGGCCTCGTCCGAGGCCAGGAAGACGACGCAGCGCGCGATTTCTTCCGGCTCGCCGAGGCGACCGACCGGGATCTGCGGGATGATGCGTTCGTTGAGCACCTTCTCGTCGATGGCCTTGACCATCTCCGTGGCGATGTAGCCGGGGCAGATGACGTTGACGGTAATGCCCGCGCGCGCGCCTTCCTGGGCCAGCGCTTTCGAGAAGCCGATGTCGCCGGCCTTCGACGCCGAATAGTTGGCCTGGCCGGCCTGACCCTTCTGGCCGTTGATCGAGGAGATGGTGATGATGCGGCCGAACTTGCGGTCGCGCATGCCGCCCCACAGCGGATGCGTCATGTTGAAGACGCCGGAGAGGTTGGTATCGATGACTTCCTTCCACTGCTCGCGCGTCATCTTGTGGAACATGGCGTCGCGGGTGATGCCGGCATTGTTGACCAGCACTGACACCGGGCCGAGATCGGCCTCCACCTTTGCGATGCCGGCGGCGCAGGCGTCGTAGTCGGCGACCGACCATTTGTAGACCGGGATGCCGGTCTCTGCCTTGAACTTCGCGGCGGCCTCGTCATTGCCGGCATAGTTGGCGGCCACCGAATAGCCGGCACTCTTCAGCGCCACCGATATCGCCGCACCGATGCCGCGCGATCCGCCCGTGACGATTGCTACCTTGGACATGAGGTTCCTCCCTTTTTGTCGCTGAAGCGAATAGAGAGTAGCGAATAGGGATTTGGTGTCCCATCGCGCCGACGCCGTTCTTCTCTATTCGCTACTCCCTATTCGCTATTCGCTCAGAGCGCTTCGACGCACAGGGCGACGCCCATGCCGCCGCCGATGCAAAGCGTCGCGAGACCCTTCTTTGCGCCGCGCCGGCGCATTTCATGGACCAGCGTGTTGAAGATGCGGGCGCCTGAGGCGCCGATCGGATGGCCGATGGCGATGGCGCCGCCATTGACGTTGACGATCGACGGATCCCAGCCCATGCCCTTGTTGACGGCGCAGGCCTGCGCGGCGAAGGCCTCATTGGCCTCCACGAGGTCGAGATCCTTGACCGACCAGCCGGCCTTCTCCAGCGCCCTCTTCGAGGCCGGGATCGGGCCCGTGCCCATGATCGCCGGATCGACGCCTGCTGTCGCCCAGGAAGCAATGCGGACGAGCGGGGTGATGCCACGCCTGGCGGCCTCAGCCTCCGTCATCAGCAGCGCCCCGGCGGCGCCGTCATTGATGCCGGATGCGTTGGCGGCGGTGACCGTGCCGTCCTTGTCGAAGGCCGGCTTCAGCTTGGTCATGGCGTCAAGTGTGGCGCCGTGACGGATATATTCGTCCTGGTCGACGATGGTGTCGCCCTTCTTGCCCTTGATGGTGAAGGCGACGATCTCGTCCTTGAACTTGCCGGCCTTCTGCGCGGCTTCGGCCTTGTTTTGCGAGGCAAGCGCGAACTCATCCTGGTCTTCGCGGGTGATCTGGAACTGACGGGCGACGTTCTCGGCTGTGTTACCCATGTGGTAGCCGTTGAAGGCATCCCACAAGCCATCCTTGATCATGGTGTCGATCATCTTGTAGTCGCCCATCTTGACGCCGGCGCGGCGCAAAGAAGGGTCTCGCGACGCTTTGCATCG
>NZ_RZSC01000423.1:0-5145 GCF_003998155.1 Mesorhizobium sp. M1E.F.Ca.ET.063.01.1.1 | reverse complement strand
GCGGCGGAACTGCCTGCGGATCCGGTCGATGGTTGCCGGCTGAGGAGCCTGCAGCAAAGCATCTCCGTCCGGCGGCAAAATCTCGGCAGCCGGGCGCGGCACCGGGACCGAAACCGGCGTCGCTTCGGCAGGCACGGCGTCGGAAAACAGCAGGCGCTCGCTGACGCCAGCCGTCGTCCCCTCGCCCTCCTTCGCGCCGCGGCCACGTTCAGCCATCGGGTCTGCCCCTTGCGCCCCAGACCTCCTATGCTACATGAACGCGCCAAGCGCGAAAGTCCGCGCAATCACGCCTGCTCCAGTGCTTGCCGTGATCCGTGTCCTGACGACAGCTTATTGACTGCGGAGAGCAGCACCACATTCACTCCAGGCCTTTGTGGCGATACTTACAAATTGAGGATCGTCTTTCGCGTCTGAGGGCAACGTGCTGAATGTTAAAGCGGTCAGGGTAGTGTGCTGCAGGACTTTGCCAGCGAGCTTACCTGAGTAACAATCGCAGAATATTTTTTGTTGATCCTCTGGCAGGCTGTCTACATCAGTGTTCCGGTCCAGACAGCCTTTCACAATTCCGTTTCGCGTTTGCTCAACCCTGTTTAAGACTTCTTGTCTTCCCACAATACCTATCAAGACGATGAACGTGATGTAACCCGCTAGCAGGTTCTTTCCCTTTCGCATGATAAGGAAGCTCAGCAAGACCGGAATAGAGGTCAAGCCAACTCCATACCCTAAACTATCGCCATTGATCTCCCCGTATAGAGCAGCCGCAACCAATGCGGCGCCCCCGAAGATCAGTCCAAATAGGATCCAGTGCTTACGATTGGCGAGTGACGGCGGAACCACCTTGGAGTCGCCAGGCATGTTGGTCATTGGTTCCCCCTTTGGTTCGCAATATTTTCTCCTCCACGCCGCGGCCACGTCCAGCCATCGGGTCTGCCCCTTGCGCCCAAGACCTCCTATGCTACATGAACGCCGGTCGCGCGAAAGTCCGCGCAATCACGCCTGCTCCAGTGCTTCTTCGAGAGTTCCATGTCCGACAAGGTCGTCACCCGCTTTGCCCCCTCGCCCACCGGCTACCTGCACATCGGCGGGGCGCGCACGGCGCTGTTCAACTGGCTCTACGCCAAGCACACGGGCGGCACGATGCTGCTGCGCATCGAGGACACCGACCGCGAGCGCTCGACCGAGGCGGCGACAGCCGCCATCCTCGACGGACTGACCTGGCTCGGCCTGTCATGGGACGGCGAAGCCGTATCGCAGTTCGAACGCGCGCCGCGCCACCGCGAGGTGGCTGAGGAGCTCGTGCGCCTGGGCAAGGCCTATTACAGCTATGAGACGCCTGCCGAGTTGGAGACCATGCGCGAGGCAGCGCGCGCCAAGGGTCTGCCGCCGCGCTACAACGGCCAGTGGCGCGACCGCGACCCGTCCGAGGCGCCTCCCGGCGTCAAGGGCGCCATCCGCATCAAGGCGCCGACCGAGGGTGAAACCGTCGTGCACGACCGTGTGCAGGGCGAGGTGCGCTTTCCGAACAAGGATCTCGACGACTTCATCATCCTGCGCTCCGACGGCAACCCGACCTATATGCATGCCGTCGTCGTCGACGATCACGACATGGGCGTCACCCACATCATCCGCGGCGACGACCACCTCACAAACGCGGCGCGCCAGACCGTGATCTATAACGCCATGGGCTGGGACGTGCCGTCGATGTCGCACATCCCGCTGATCCACGGTGCCGACGGGGCGAAACTGTCAAAGCGACACGGCGCGCTCGGCGTCGAGGCCTATCGCGCCATGGGCTATCTGCCCGAGGCCCTGCTCAACTATCTGGCCAGGCTCGGCTGGAGCCATGGCGATGACGAGGTGATGTCGATCAAGGACATGATCGCCTGGTTCGACATCGGCGACGTCAACAAGGGAGCCGCCCGCTTCGATTTCGCCAAGCTCGAGGCGCTGAACGGCGTCCATATGCGCAAGATGGACGATAAGTCCCTGTTCGGCATTTTCGTCGCCACCTTGCCCCATCTTGAAGGCGGACCGGCGCTCGCGGCAAAGCTCGACGACAAGCGCAAGGCCCAATTGCTTGCCGCCATGCCTGGCCTCAAGGAGCGCGCGAAGACGCTGGTCGAGCTCGTCGACGGAGCCGCCTTCCTGTTTGCCGAACGGCCATTGCCCTTGGACGAGAAGGCCGCGGGCTTGCTCGGAGGCGATGCGCGCGCCATTCTGCGCGGCGCCCATGCGGCGCTCGCAGCCATCTCCGGCGAGTGGAGTGCCGCAGCCGCCGAGGCTGCCATCCGCGACTTTGCGCAGGCCGGCGGCCACAAGCTCGGCGCCGTGGCCCAACCGCTGAGAGCCGCGCTTACCGGCCGCAGCACCTCGCCCGGTGTGTTCGACGTGCTTGCCGTGTTGGGACGCGACGAAAGTCTAGCGCGGATCGGAGATCAAATCGATTAGGAGCGAACTGGCCCAAAAAGATTGGCATTGAAAGGTGTGTTTCGCAGTGCAACATTAGGCCTTGGCCCAATCTGGCACGCACCCCCTAAAATGCGGTGGTAAGTTCGCGCATTCCGGTGATTTCGACGTGTCGTTTGCAGGAATTGCCTTGCCGGCATGAGGAAACATAAAGGAGTTTGCAATGAGCGAAGCTGCGACAAAACTGGAACCGGGCGGCAAGGCGCATGAGTCGACCGCCAGGCTCGAACTCGCCGGCAAGACCCACGAATTCAAGGTGCGAAGCGGCTCGACCGGGCCTGACGTCATCGACATCGGCGCGCTCTACAGCACGACCGGGGCCTTCACCTACGACCCCGGCTTCACGTCGACGGCGAGCTGCGAGTCGGCGATCACCTTCATCGACGGCGATGCCGGCATCCTGCTGCATCGCGGCTATCCGATCGACCAGCTCGCCGAACACGGCGACTTCCTCGAGGTCTGCTACCTGCTGCTCTATGGCGAATTGCCGACCAAGGCGCAGAAGGACGACTTCGACTACCGCGTGACGCGCCACACCATGGTGCATGAGCAGATGTCGCGTTTCTTCACCGGCTTCCGTCGCGACGCGCACCCGATGGCCGTCATGTGCGGCGTGGTCGGCGCGCTGTCGGCCTTCTATCACGACTCGACTGACATCTCGGACCCCTACCAGCGCATGGTCGCCTCGATGCGGCTGATCGCCAAGATGCCGACCATCGCGGCGATGGCCTATAAATACCACATCGGCCAGCCCTTCATTTACCCGAAGAACGAGCTGAACTTCGCCGCCAATTTCCTGCATATGTGCTTCGCGGTGCCGTGCGAGGAGTACAAGATCAATCCGGTGCTGGCGCGCGCCATGGAGCGCATCTTCATCCTGCACGCCGACCACGAGCAGAACGCCTCGACCTCGACGGTTCGCCTCGCCGGCTCCTCCGGCGCCAACCCGTTCGCCTGCATCGCCGCCGGCATCGCCTGCCTGTGGGGCCCGGCGCATGGCGGCGCCAACGAAGCGGCGCTCAACATGCTGGGCGAGATCGGCCATGTCGACCACATCCCGGAATTCATTGCCCGCGCCAAGGACAAGAACGACCCGTTCCGGCTGATGGGCTTCGGCCATCGCGTCTACAAGAACTACGACCCGCGCGCCAAGATCATGCAGAAGACAGCGCATGAGGTGCTGGGCGAGCTCGGCATCAAGGACGATCCGCTGCTCGACATCGCGATGGAGCTTGAGAAGATCGCGCTGACCGACGCTTATTTCATCGAGAAGAAGCTTTATCCGAATGTCGATTTCTATTCGGGCATCACGCTGAAGGCGCTGGGCTTCCCCACCACCATGTTCACCGTGCTGTTCGCTGTCGCGCGCACCGTCGGCTGGATCGCGCAGTGGAAGGAAATGATCGAGGATCCACACCAGAAGATCGGGCGCCCGCGGCAGCTCTATACCGGCGCTACGGAACGCGATTACGTGCCGATCGCCAAGCGGTGATTTAAGCGAATAGCGAAATAGCGAGTAGCGAATAGGGAAAGAAGCCGATGAGTGCCGTGCGACACCCGCACTATTCGCTATTCGCTATTCGCTACTCCCTATTCGCTCTCCTGATACACCCCATCACCACCTCGGCGGCGATTTCGCCGGAGGGCTTCTCGGTTGCCATGCGCCTGGAGATCTCCGCGAAGCCCGCCTTCTGCCAGGCGCGCATGCCGGTATCGGCAAACAGCGCTTCCAACTGGCGCGCCAGGTTCTCCGGCCTGACATATTGGTCGTAAAATTCCGGCACCAGCGCGCGGTCGGCGATCAGGTTGGGCAGCAGCGCCGACCACGTCGTCACCAGATGCTGCAGCAATTGTCTGGCGATCGGATCGAGCTTGTAGCTGGAGACCATCGGAACGCCGCTGAGCGCGAGTTCGAGCGAGACTGTCCCAGAGGCGATCAAAGCCGCATCGGCCTTGCCGAAAGCCTGCCATTTGCGCTCTGGATCGGTGATGATCTCGGGCTTCTCGTCCCAGCTCGCGACCGACGTCCTGACCAGATCGGCGACATGCGGCACCGTCGGCAGCAACAGGCGCAGTCGATGGCCGCGTTGGTGGAGCACCGACACCGTCTTGCCGAACGGGTCGATCAGACGGCGCACCTCGCTGCGGCGAGAGCCCGGCAGCACGAGCAGCGTCTTCACGCGATCCGCCGACAGGTCGCGCGGCAGGCCCTGCGCCTTGGCGGCGCCAAGCACGCCGGGGTCCTGTGTCAGCCGGTGGCCAACATAAGTGCCGGGCGGTCCGCCAAGGCGGGCCAGTGCTTTCACCTCGAACGGCAGGATGCAGAGGATGTGGTCGACATATGGCTTCATTGCCACAGCCCTGCCCGGCCGCCATGCCCACACGCTTGGGCAGACATAGTGGACGATCGGGATGGCGGGCGCGGCAGCGCGAACCTTTTTGGCGACGCGCAGCGAAAAGTCGGGGCTGTCGATGGTGATAAGGCAATCCGGCCGCTCGCTCGCGATGGTTGCGGCCGTCTGGCTGATCTGGCGCATCAGCCGCGGCAGGTCGCGTAGGACGGCGCTGAAGCCCATCAGCGCGATCTCGCTGCCGTCGAAGAGCGGCGTCAGCCCCAATTCCTGCAGATGCCGGCCGCCAATGCCGACAAGCTGGATATCTCGGCCGGTGATCTTCTCG
>NZ_RZSC01000422.1:0-5182 GCF_003998155.1 Mesorhizobium sp. M1E.F.Ca.ET.063.01.1.1 | reverse complement strand
GTAGCGCCCAAGGCTAAGGCAGCGCCGGCTGCGGCGAAGAAGCCGGCCGGGAAAAAAGCCGCCGACGCCAAGAAAACGGCGGGAGCCGCCAAGTGAGCGTCTCGGACAAAGAGAAGGAAGAGATCGAGAAATCGTCGGCGCCGCTGATCGAGCACCTTATCGAACTGCGTCGCCGCCTGATCTGGTCTCTGGGTGGGTTCTTCGTCGCGTTCCTGGTCTGCTTCTTCTTTGCCAGGCGCCTGTTCAACCTTCTGGTCATCCCGTTCAAATGGGCGACGCAATGGGCGGGGCTCGACCCACACAAGGTCGAACTGATCTATACCGCGCCGCAGGAGTTCTTCTTCACCCAGGTGAAGCTCGCCATGTTCGGCGGCATGGTGATCGCCTTTCCGCTGATCGCCACGCAGATCTACAAGTTCATCGCTCCGGGTCTCTACAAGAACGAGCGCAACGCTTTCCTGCCGTTCCTGATTGCCTCGCCCATCCTGTTTCTGATGGGCGCCTCGCTGGTCTATTTCTTCTTTACCCCGATGGTGATGTGGTTCTTCCTCGCCATGCAGCAGGCCGGCACCAATGACCAGGTGCAGATTTCGCTGCTGCCGAAGGTGTCGGAATATCTCAGCCTGATCATGACGCTGATCTTCTCCTTCGGCCTGGTGTTCCAGCTCCCGGTGGTGACCAGCCTTTTGACTCGCGTCGGCCTGCTGTCGTCGCAGGCGCTGGCCGATAAGCGCAAATGGGCGATTGTCCTTTCCTTCGTCGTCGCCGCGGTGCTGACGCCGCCCGACCCGTTGAGCCAGTGCGGCCTCGCTGTCCCGACCATCATTCTCTATGAGGTCGCTATCTGGTCCTCGCGTCTGATCGAGCGCAGCCAGGAGCGCGATCGGCTGGCGCGCGAGGCGAGCGAGAGCGGAAAGACCGTAGACGAGAAGGCGCCGGACGCTTCTTCAACGCAGGCGCCAGGTTAGGCGAAAGCCGGAAAAACGCGGCAGGCGGCCCCGTCTGTCTTGCATCGATCAAGGATGCGGTTTACGCCCTCGAACCTTACTTTGAGGACGGATCAACCATGCTTGACATCAAATGGATTCGCGACAACCCGAAGGCTTTGATCGATGCGCTGGTGAAGCGCTCGTGGTCGGCCGGCGACGCGCAATCCACGGTCGACGGCCTGATCGCCAGCGATGAGGCGCGGCGCGCGCATCTCAGCGAGTTGCAGGTCAAGCAGGAGCGCCGCAACGCCGCCTCGAAGGAGATCGGCAACGCCATGCGTTCCGGCGATGCCGCGCTGGCAGAAAAGCTCAAGGGCGAAGTCAGCGACATCAAGGCGTTCATCCAGAACGGCGAGGCGCGCGAGCGCGAGCTCGATAAGGCGCTGAACGACGCACTCGCAGTGCTGCCCAACGTGCCGCTCGACGACGTGCCAGTCGGAAAGGACGAGCACGACAATGTCGTCAAGCGCATCGTCGGCGAGGTGCCGGCGCGTCCGAACTGGGTGAAGGAGCATTTCGAGATCGGCGAAGCGCTCGGCATGATGGATTTCGAGCGGGCGGCGAAGCTGTCCGGCTCGCGCTTCACGGTGCTGAAGAGCCAGCTCGCGCGCATGGAGCGGGCTATCGGCCAGTTCATGCTCGACCTGCACACGACCGAGCACGGCTATGAGGAGATCATCCCGCCGCTGATGGTGCGCGACGAGGTGCTTTTCGGCACCAACCAACTGCCGAAATTCGAGGAGGACCTATTCTTCACGCCGCATGGCGACGGACGCCTGGGCCTGATCCCGACGGCGGAGGTGCCGCTCACCAATCTCGTGCGCGAGGAAATCACGCCGCATGAGAAATTGCCGCTGCGCTTTACGGCGCTGACGCCGTGCTTCCGCTCGGAAGCGGGTTCAGCCGGCCGCGATACGCGCGGCATGCTGCGTCAGCATCAGTTCTACAAGGTCGAGCTGGTGTCGATCACCGACCAGGAGAGCTCGCTTGCCGAGCATGAGCGCATGACGCAATGCGCCGAGGAGGTGCTGAAGCGGCTCGGCCTGCCGTTCCGCACGGTGACGCTGTGCACCGGCGACATGGGTTTTGGCGCGCGCAAGACCTACGACATCGAGGTCTGGCTGCCGGGCCAGAACGCCTATCGCGAAATCTCGTCCTGCTCGGTCTGCGGCGACTTCCAGGCGCGCCGCATGGATGCCCGCTACAAGGACAAGGACGGCAAGGGCAACCGCTTTGTCCACACGCTCAACGGCTCGGGCACGGCGGTCGGCCGCGCTCTCATTGCTGTCATCGAAAACTACCAGAATGAGGATGGCAGCGTAACCATTCCTGAAGTGCTGCGGCCTTACATGGGTGGTCTCGCGAAGATCGAATCGAAATGAGTTCATGCGCATCCTGCTGACCAACGATGACGGCATCCATGCCGAGGGGCTGGCGTCGCTCGAGCGCATTGCCCGCACGCTTTCGGATGACGTCTGGGTGGTGGCGCCCGAGCAGGACCAGTCCGGCTACGCGCATTCGCTGTCGATCTCGGAACCGCTCAGGCTGAGGAAGATCGGCGAGAAGCATTTTGCCGTGCGCGGCACGCCGACCGACTGCGTCATCATGGGCACGAAGAAGATCCTGCCCGAGCCGCCGGACCTCCTCCTGTCGGGCGTCAATTCCGGCGCCAACATCGCCGACGACGTTACCTACTCGGGCACCGTCGCCGGTGCCATGGAAGGCGCGCTGCTCGGCGTGCGCTCGATCGCGGTGAGCCAGGCCTATTCCTATGTCGGCGAGGACCGCGTCGTTCCCTACGAGACGACCGAGGCGCTCGCGCCGGCGCTGCTGAAGAGGCTGGTCGCGACGCCGCTGCCGGAAGGCGTTCTGCTCAACGTCAATTTCCCGAACTGTGCGCCCGACGAGATCGAAGGCACGGTCGTCACGTCGCAGGGCAAGCTCGTGCACAGCCTGTGGGTCGACGAGCGCCGCGACGGGCGCGGACTGCCTTACTACTGGCTGCGCTTCGGCCGAGAGCCGGTCGAAGGCAAGAAGGGCACGGACCTCCACGCGCTGCGCAACCGGCTGGTGTCGGTGACCCCGCTGCAGCTCGACCTCACCGCCCATGAACTCCGCGACCAGCTTACCAAGGCATTGGCATGAACAAGGCATTGGCATGAACACGACCCTCGACGACCGCGAAGGTTTTGCCGCTTTCCTGCTTCGCCTGCGCGGCAGGGGCACGGCGCCGAAGGCGCTGATCGCCGCCTTCGAGGCGACGCCGCGGCGCGGTTTCCTGTCCGCGCAGTTCCATCCGATCGCCTGGTCGGAAGGCATGCTGCCGATCGAATGCGGGGAGGCGATCGAAGGCGCGGATCTGCAGGCGGCGGTGATCGCGGCTTTAGCCATCGAGCCGGGCAACCGCGTGCTCGAGATCGGCACCGGATCGGGCTACACTGCCGCTGTGATGTCGCGGCTCGCTGCGCGCGTGGTCACCGTCGACCGCTACAAAACCTTGACCGAACAGGCAAAGCAGCGCTTCGAGGCGCTGGGCATCAGCAATGCCATCGTGCGCCAGGCAGATGCCTCCAACGGCCTGCCCAACGAAGGCCCGTTCGACCGCATTGTCGCCTGGGCGGCCTTCGAGAGCTTGCCGCGCTTCCTGCTCGATCAATTGTCGAGCGGCGGCATCGTCATCGCGCCGATCGGCCCGGAGGAGGGCGAGCAGGTGCTGGCCAAGCTTACCAAGGTCGGCAGCCGTTTCGAGCGCGAGGACATCGGCATGGTCAGGCTGCAGCCAATCCTGCGCAGCGTCGCCGCGGTGATCTAACTGGGTTGGGATTCAGGTGAGGCCGGCCTGCAAATGCTTCCGGCCATCGTCGACCGAAGCACTCATGAGTGGCGTGGCAATTAAATTAGGGTTTCGGCCGGCGTAGGCTGGTGCTCGCGTGCCTTTCTCGACTCGAGCTAACCTGAATCTCAGCTCGCCCCAAGCGGCCCTCGAAAATGTTTTAAGAAAATTTTCGTCGGATTCTAATGGGTTAACCCCGCAGTAACATTAACGCGCTTTAATCATGGCCAATGTGTACCGGGTCTGTGCGGGTTAGTGCGATGCAATTCAATGGTTTGAAGGCAAACGGACGCAATCTGGCGCGCGGCTGCGCCATCCTCGTGATCGCCGGCGCCGCGGCCGGGTGCAGCTCGCAGGCCATGCGCTTCAACGGTGTCGACGACGTCTTCACGTCGTCCACCAACAACCAGCGCTCCATCATCAGCAAGCAGAACGCCGACCAGCCCTATCCGGGCGATATGGCCGCGCCGGCGCCGGTCGACGGCAGCCACACCCAGTCGGTGAGCCGCTCCAGCCTCGAGCCGGTGACGTCGCAGCAGTTGCCTCCGCCCTCGCAGCAGGCCGCTGCACCCGCAAAGCCGATGCGCACCGCCTCGGCCCCGGCGCTCGCGCCAGCTCCCGCCGCGCCGCATCTCGACAAGACGACCACCGGCACCGTCGCGCCGGCCGCGAAGCCGTTCAAGACCGCCGAGCCCGATGCCGTGCGCAACGCAAGTGCCGCGCCGCACGCGACCGAGATCGTGGTCCGGGAAGGCGAGACGATTTCGGGCCTCGCGCGGCAGTATCATGTGCCGGCCGATGCGATCATCAAGGTCAACGGGCTGGATGCCGGCAAGGGTATCAGGACCGGTCAGAAAATCGTCATCCCCGCCTATGCCTATTCGAGCAAGGCCGAGCCGAAGGTTGCCGACAACACCAAGCCCGCTACGCCGAAACAGCCTGCCGGAGCGCCGGAGAAGGTTGCCGTGCTGCCGCAGCAGCCGAAAGTCAAGGACGGCAAGTCGACTGCGCAGGTCGATGCATCGGCTGCCGCCAGCGGCTCGAAGAACGTCAAGCCCGCGCCGCAGATGGCCGAGGCCAAGCCGGCCGGCGCCGGGGGCACCTACACCGTCCAGCAGGGCGATTCCCTGTCTTCGATTGCCCGCAAGACCGGCGTCAGCGCCACGGCGCTCAAGCAGGCCAACGGCATGAAGGACGGCCTCTTGAAGATCGGCCAGACGCTCAAGGTCCCGGCCGGCGGCACGGTTGTCGCCGCCGCCAAGCCTGCAGCGACTGCCGCCAAGCCTGCCGTCGATCCGGTAACGACGGCGACCACGCCGCCGGCGAAGACCACGCCGTCGGAGACGCTCGCCTCCTACAC
>NZ_RZSC01000421.1:0-5186 GCF_003998155.1 Mesorhizobium sp. M1E.F.Ca.ET.063.01.1.1 | reverse complement strand
TCGCCAGCCGCAGCACCTCGCCCGGCCAGTTGCGGCCGCCGAAGGTTTTCGTCTCCAGCAATTCGTGGATCGAATAGAAATTGCCGAGGCTTTTCGACATCTTCTGGCCCTCGACCTGCAGGAAGCCGTTGTGCATCCACACATTGGCCATGACCTTGGTGCCGTGGGCGCAGCGGGACTGGGCAATCTCGTTCTCGTGGTGCGGGAAGATCAGGTCGAGGCCGCCGCCATGGATGTCGAAGACCTCGCCGAGATAGGCGGCCGACATTGCCGAGCACTCGATGTGCCAGCCCGGGCGGCCCCTGCCCCAAGGACTTTCCCAGCCCGGCTCTTCCGGCGTGGACAATTTCCACAGCACGAAGTCGCCGGGGTTCTTCTTATGCTCATCGACGGCGATGCGGGCGCCCGCCTGCTGCTCGTCGAGATTGCGCTTCGACAGTTCGCCATAGTCCGGCATCGAGGCGGTGTCGAACAGCACCTCGCCGCCGGCGACATAGGCATGGCCGCGCGCGATCAGCTGCGCGATCAGCGACAGCATGTCGGCCTTGCCGTCGGCGCGGGGTGCGACGAACTCCGTTGCCCGCGGCTCGAAGCTTGGCTCCAGGCACCCGAGCGCCTTGACGTCCTTGTGGTACTGGTCGGCGGTCTTTTCGGTGACCTTGCGGATGGCATCGTTCAGCGAGAGCTTTCCGGCCGCGATCTCGTTGCCGAAATCGCGGAGCGCCCTGGCGTTGATCTTGTCGTCGACGTCAGTGATGTTGCGCACATACGTGACGTGCTCCTGGCCATAGAGTTGGCGCAGCAAACGGAACAGCACGTCGAAGACGATCGCCGGCCGCGCATTGCCGATATGGGCAAAGTCGTAGACGGTCGGGCCGCAGACATACATGCGCACATTTTTCGGATCGATCGGAACGAAACGCTCCTTCGCCCGCGTTAGCGTGTTGTAGAGGCTGAGGCCCTTCGATGCGTCAGACATGCGGTCCCGGTCCTTGATTTGGGTTCGCTGAAACCAGGTCTGCGCCGAAGGCGCAAATCGGGCTCCAGCCTGCTGGCCGGGGCGTTTGTCCAATCTGGGGAAAGATAAGGCGAAAACGTCCGGACCAGCGCGAAGCTAGCCAATAATGCAAATGCCACAAATGGCGAAAGACGTTTTCATGGGCGGCTTTATCGCGCCCGCCGGTGTTGCCGTCAAGTCGCTCTGTTCCGGAAACATGTCGTTGGATCACAGGTAAAGACGGGCCGAAACATTTTATTAAACATGTCGGCACAGTGATGAAACATTCGCCGGCTAGACCGCCCAGGCGTCACGATTTGGTCCGAATCGACCATCAAACGCGGACACGAAAATACTACCAGGGAAGAGAACAATGCCTCGAAGCAAGCAGGAACAGAGCCGACCGGCGCAACAGCCGCTCACCAAGCACTACCGCGCGATCGGCCCGGCAGCCATCGTCGCAGCCCTTCTTCACACCGCGAAGAAGAAGAAGCCGGCGCAGAAGATCGTTTCGCCGCGCGCCGCCTGAAAAAGGCACGACCGGCGCGGTCCCCGATGATGGGGCGCCGGCAATGAGGGCGACGCCAATGCGCGCCCCGGAACTGAGGCAGACGCCAAGAGCAAGCCTCTCTAGAACAGGGTCATCTGGTTTTCGTCCGCGCCGGGTTTCTGGCGCCTGACCTTCTCGGGCCGCTCGCCGACGACGCCCCGCTCCTGAATCTCCGGCCCGGTGTTGGCGACCTTGTTGACAAGGTCGGAAACCGCAATTGCCTCGAAGAAATCGGGTTCGGCGGGCTTCAAGAGGTCGAGTACGTCGCGCGGCTCCTGCGTGCGGCAATCCAGCCAGCGGGCGAAGTCGCGCTCCTCGATCACCACCGGCATACGGTCGTGGATATGGGCGATGCCGGCATTGGCCTGCGTCGTCAGAATCGCGCCCGTATCCATCTCGGAGCCGCCCGGCTCGGCATAGGTTTCGATAAGGCCGGCGAAGGCGATCACCCCGCCCCGCTTCGGCCGGATCCAGTAAGGCTGGCCCTTTTCGCTGCCCGACTGCTGCCATTCATAGAAGCCGGAGGCCGGCACCAACGCGCGGCGATGGCGCATCGCGGTCTTGAACGAAGCCTTTTCCAGCACCCCTTCCGAACGGGCGTTGAAGAGCAGCGGAAATTCCTTCGTGTCCTTGACCCAGGCCGGGATCAGGCCCCAGCGCACCAGTATCGCCTGCCGATCCGGCAGGTTGGAGCCCGGCGCGCGCTGCGGACCGGCAAGAGCCATCAGCACGGGCTGTGTCGGGGCGATGTTGTAGCGGGCCGGAAACTCCTCCAGCTCCGCAAGGCCGAGGAAGGCGGCGGTCTGGTCCGGCGTGGCGGTCAGGGCAAAGCGTCCGCACATGAACTCGCTCGTCGATCGGAATTTTTCCCAAAGGTGGCGATGGAACCCCAGCGCTGCAACGGCTAAAGCTTGATCAGGCCAATCGGTCCACAACAGGCTGCAGGAACATTCGGCATTCCATGGAACCGCGCAAGACCGTCCCCGCTGTCTCCGTCGCCGTCGTGCGCGGCAAGACGGTACTTTTGGTCAAGCGCGCGCGGCCGCCCTCGCAAGGGCTCTACGCCTATCCCGGCGGCAAGGTCGAGCCCGGCGAGACGCTGACACAGGCGGCGGCGCGGGAACTGGCCGAGGAAACCGGACTCGAGGCCAGGGACTACCACCCACTGCGCGACATCCATATCGACGGCAGCGGCGAGAATCACGCCGTCGACTATCTGCTGACGGTGTTCGGAGCGGCCTATGTTGGCGGCGAGCCCGAGGCCAGCGACGATGCCGAGACTGCCGCCTTCCACACGCTGGCGGAAATGGCGGAGATGCCGCTGGCGGACGAGGTGCTTGAGGTCGCAAGAGAGCTGCTGGGCGATTCGCATAAGTAGCTTCGACAGCGCAACGCCATGACTTCCAGGCGCCTGCGCCGCCCCTCACCTGCCTGCCCGTCCTCCGCAGCAGCTGCGGAGGGTGGACCGGCATCCTCTCGGGGAGAGGGGCGTTCTCTTCGCCGATTTCGCCAATCTCCAGCGTTGCAAGAAAGGCGCCTAGGCTGCGGCCAGCCCTTTCTCCCCGTCACTATACGGGGAGAAATGCCCGGCAGGGCAATGAGGGGCTGCGCGAACCTCAACAGGGAGAGATCCTGGCCAGGTACGACGGCCTCCCAAAATCGTCTTGCGAGCGGCGAATTGTTTGGTCACATAAGCCTATGACCCGCGCCTCACCTCTCCTCGCCGCGTGCCTCGCCTTCAGCATGACCGTCACGGCGCGGCCGACACTTGCGGCGGAGGCGCCGTTCGAGCCCGGGCTGATGCGGCTCGCCGAGGTGCTGGGGTCGCTGCATTTCCTGCGCAATCTGTGCGGCGAGAAGGGCGACCAGTGGCGGGTCGAGATGGAAAAGCTGCTCGAGTCGGAAAACCCCGATCCCGACCGCCGCGCTCGCTTCATCGCCTCCTTCAACCGCGGCTACCGCTCCTTCAGCGGCACCTATACGCAATGCACGCCCTCGGCGACCGAGGCTATTGCCCGCTACATGAAGGAAGGCGAGACGCTGTCGCGCGACATTGCTTCCCGCTACGGGAATTGAGGCCGGCGCCAATCGCGGCCAATCCGGTTTGCGCATAAATCCACCGGGAACTGGCCCCCAATGTGACGCGCCTTATTGTGTCCGGCTGCGCCTTGGTGCAATGATGTGTTGCGCTTGTGCAACAATGTTAATGAAACGTTAGCGCACAATTGCGGAATTAACTCAAACTGAAGGTTTTGATGCCGCAAGCCAGTCTAATCGGCTAAGCTTCGGAACGGATTGAGCGCAGCCTTGCTCGAAATGTAGATTACGACCGTAAAAATGTCGTATTTACAAGTACTTATCTCGGGCTGCGAATGAACTGGAAGGTCAAGCCCGGTCTCTCGCCGGATCGCCGCTTGAAAAAGGTGGACATCGCAATGGAACATGGTGTCAGCGACATCGACGCGTTGGTCAGGGAAGAAAAGCGCCTGACCGCCGTGGAGAGCCACAGCGAAGCCTGGGCTGAGGGATTGTCGGCTGGCATCGAGCCCGAGATCATCGCCGAAGCCGCCCTCGAAACCGCGTTTGGCGAAATGCTGCGCGCCAATGGCGAGACCTCGGCGCTGGCCCTGCTCGACCGCATGCGCGAAAAGGTAATCTCCGGCGCCTTCGAGCCGGAGCGGCTCAAGCACTAGGCCGCCCGCTGTCTAACAGCGGCTTTTGACGGCGACGCGCCATTTGGGCATGATGCCTGGGTGCCTTAACAGCTCAAGCGCTGTCCGGACCGAGCGAGCCCGGGAACCATGGAGAGGCAAGGGGTGAGATTTTCGTTGGCAGGCCGGCCGCATGCCTGGACCGTAGGCATGTGGATCGCCGCGTTCTGCCTGGTCCTTCCAGTGGGCTTGTGCCTCGCCAGCACCCCTTCCCATGCGCTGAGCGAGATCCAGCGCCAGGATTTGCCTTCGCCGGTCACGCCACCCGCCAATGACGATACGGCCTCGCCGGACACGACCGTGCCGATACCGGACCCGCTCGGCACGAAACCCTCCGGCAACAGCCAGCCGGCCGACGAAAAAAACAAGAGCGAGCCTGAGGCGCCATCCGGCAGCGGCGGCGTCACCAGCCCGCGCGCCGATCCGGACGCACCGCCGCCCGCTGTCGTCTACGACCTCGACAAGCTGCCGGAACCGGTCAAGCGGATGCATGGGCTGATCGTCGAGGCCTGCAAAAGCGGCGACATCGAGAAGCTGAGGTCGCTGATCGGCTCGGGCGATTCCATGACGCAGCTGTCGCTTGGCGACATCGACGGCGATCCGATCACTTTCCTCAAGGGCCTGTCCGGCGACAGCGACGGCCAGGAGATCCTCGCCATACTGGAAGAGGTGCTCAGCGCCGGTTATGTCCACGTCGACACCGGCACGCCGCAGGAACTCTATGTCTGGCCATATTTCTTCGCGCTGCCGCTCGACAAGCTCGATCCCAGGCAACGCGTCGAGCTGTTCAAGCTCGTCACGGCAAGCGACTATGACGACATGAAGCAGTTCGGCGCCTACATCTTTTACCGCGTCGGCATCACGCCCACCGGCCAGTGGCTGTTCTTCGTCGCCGGGGATTGAGTTTCGCCAGCGATCGGCCTCATCC
>NZ_RZSC01000420.1:0-5196 GCF_003998155.1 Mesorhizobium sp. M1E.F.Ca.ET.063.01.1.1 | reverse complement strand
GCCTTGCGCGATTGTGAGAGTTACCCCTGGCCTCGGTCAGGGAAAGAACCGGCGCGACGCAGGCATCGGTCGCGGCGAAGACGTCGGCCCATTCGTCGCGCGTCTTCTCTCCGATCCTGTCGGCTATGGCGGCGCGCATCTCGGGCCACAATGTCCTGTCATATTGGCTGCCGACAAAGCGCTGGTCGAGCGGCAGCAGCCTGGCGAATTCGGCAAAAAAATGGGGCTCCAGGCAGCCGATGGCGACATGCCGGCCGTCCGCGGTTTCATAGGCGTCGTAGAAGGGCGCGCCGGAATCGAGCAGGTTATCGCCGCGACTGTCGCTCCACAGACCCGCCGCCATGTAGGCGTGGATCGGAGCCGCCAGCATTGATGCGCCCTCGACCATCGCAGCATCGATCACCTGGCCCTTGCCGGTGCGCGAGCGCTGGAAGAGAGCGGCCAGCACGCCGGCGATCAACATCATGGCGCCACCACCCTGGTCGGCGACGAGATTGAGCGGTGGCACGGGCGGGGCTCCCTGCCTGCCGATGGCATGCAGCAGGCCGGCATAGGCGAGGTAGGTAATGTCATGGCCGGCGCGACGCGAGAGCGGTCCACCCTGGCCGAAGCCCGTCAGGCGGCCATAGATCAGCGCCGGATTGCGTTCGAGCACGACGTCGGGTCCGAGGCCCAGCCGTTCCATGACGCCGGGGCGGAAGCCCTCGACGAGGATGTCGGCCTTTTCCGCAAGGCGCAGCAGAAGCTCCGCGCCATCCGGACGCTTCAGGTCGAGCTCGAGGATGGAGCGGCCGTGACGATCGAGGTCGTATGCTTCCGGCAAGGGCAGGGGCGGCTCCTTCGCGTCCGCCCGTTCGATGCGCAGCACGTCGGCGCCCATTTCCGACAGCATCAGGGCGGCGAGCGGCACCGGGCCGAGGCCCGCCATCTCGATTACCTTGAGACCCGCCAGCGGTCCTGCCTTGACGGGGGAGGCGCCTGTCCGCGACGTGGTCATTCCCTTCTATTTCGGCGCCATGCGGATGGCGCCGTCGAGGCGGATCGTCTCGCCGTTCAGCATCTGGTTCTCGATAATGTGGAGCGCAAGCGCCGCATATTCCGAAGGCTCGCCGAGGCGGGGCGGGAAGGGCACCGAGGCGCCAAGCGAATCCTGCACCTCCTGCGGCATGCCGGCCATCATCGGCGTCTTGAAGATGCCCGGGGCAATGGTGCAGACGCGAATGCCGGACCGGGCGAGATCGCGCGCCACCGGCAGCGTCATGCCGACCACGCCGCCCTTGGAGGCCGAATAAGCGGCCTGGCCGATCTGGCCGTCATAGGCCGCGACCGACGCCGTGTTGACGATGACGCCGCGCTCGCCGCCGGCGAGCGGATCGAGTTTCGCCGCGCGGTCGGCGACAAGGCGGATCATGTTGAAGGTGCCGATCAGGTTGATCTCGATCACCTTGCGGTACTGGTCGAGCGGGTGCGGACCGTCCTTGCCCACCGTCTTCACGCCGATGGCAATGCCGGCGCAATTGACCAGAATGCGCGGCTCGCCGAGTTCCTTCGCAACCTCGGCGATCGCGGCGGTGCCGCTGTCGCCGCTGCTGACATCGCACTGAACGGCGATGCCGCCGATGTCGGCCGCCACCTTCGCCGCGCGGTCAACGCCGACATCGAGTATCGCAACCTTGGCGCCCCTGGCGGCAAGGGCGCGCGCCGTCGCCTCGCCGAGGCCAGACCCGCCGCCGGTGACGATCGCGATCTGGCCGTTCGGGTTCATGCGGGCGTCCTCCCAAAATTCGGATCATGCTACGAAGCACGCTGCTGGGGCGCAACCTGAATGACCGGATCGATCGAGACTTGCGGACTAGCCGGCGCCCTGACCGCGGCCGGGGCGAGGTCCGCGACCCGCGCCGTATCCGCATGGCAGACCTCACCGACGAAGCGGGCCACGGCGCCCGGCTTGATTTCATGGTGAAGCAGCCGGTCGAGATCGACGGGGCGAGGCATGGTGATCTGGCCGCGCGGAAACCGCTTGAAGCCGAGCGGCCCGTAGTAAGGCTCGTCGCCGACCAGCATCACGGCCGGCGCTCCGGCCTTCGCGGCGGCCTCGAGCGCGATGGCGACCAGCCTGCGGCCGATGCCGAGGTTCTTGAAGGCGGGGCGTACGGCAAGCGGGCCGAGCATCATGGCGCGGCCGGCGCCGGCGGCGACGCGCGTCATGCGCACCGAGGCGATCACCGTGCCATCCTCGATGGCGACAAAGGACATCGAGCGGTCATGTCCGCCGGCTTCGCGGATCTTGTAGGCGGCAAGCACAAAACGGCCGGGCCCGAAGGCCTCGTCGTTGATGGCTTCAATTTCAGCATCGTGCGCCGGGGTTTCCGGCAGGTATTTCACGTCGGCAAGGCTCATGGTCTTTGCGTTCCGGTATACGAGGAAGGTTTGCTGCAAGCGGCAGCGTTCGCCAGTCAGCGCTTCATCAAGCGCGGGCGTCCTTTCGTCGTCGGTCGAACCGGATCGAGGCAAAGTCGAACATGAGCGCCTCCGCTAGCACCAATTTTGTTCGCCTGCAATCGGCGCTTTTGACCTTTTTTTTCCGCCGCTTGACAATCTGGTTTCGTCGTTTGACGAACTGTTCAGCGCCAGAGGGTTTCGACATTTTGGCAACGCGCCTAAATCTTCTTAGGACTTAGGACGCGCAGGAGATTTCGCATGGGATTGCTGATTGAAGGCAAATGGCAGGACCTGTCGCGCGTTACCGACAGCAGCGGCAGGTTTGTACGGAAGGAATCACTGTGGCGCGACTGGGTGACGCGCGACGGCGCGCCGGCGGAGGGCGCCAAGCGCGGCTTCAAGGCAGAGCCTGGCCGCTATCATCTTTACGTTTCGCTCGCCTGCCCATGGGCGCACCGGACGCTGATTTTCCGTGCCTTGAAGAAGCTGGAAGGCATCATCTCCGTTTCGGTGGTGCATCATTTCATGGGCGAGAACGGCTGGACATTCAAGGCAGAAGACGGCGCCACCGGCGATACGCTCTACGGCCTCGATTACCTTCACCAGATCTATGCCAAGGCCGATCCCGCCTATTCGGGCCGAGTGACGGTGCCAGTGCTGTGGGACAAGAAACAGGGAACCATCGTCAACAACGAGTCTTCCGAGATCATCCGGATGTTCAATTCCGCTTTCGACGAGTGGGGCGATGCGAACCTCGACTTCTATCCGAAGGCAATGCGTCCCGAGATCGACAAGATCAACGCGCTCGTCTATCCGGCGATCAACAACGGCGTTTATCGCACCGGCTTCGCCACCACGCAGGAGGCCTATGAGGAGGCGTTCGGCGAATTGTTCGCGGCGCTTGATGCAATCGAGGAGCGGCTGTCGAAGCAGCGCTATCTGGTCGGCGAGCGCATCACCGAGGCCGACTGGCGGCTTTTCACCACGCTGGTGCGTTTCGATCCGGTCTATGTCGGCCACTTCAAATGCAATCTGCGCCGTATCGCCGACTATCCGAACCTGTCGAACTATCTGCGCGACCTCTACCAGGTGCCCGGCGTCTCAGGCACGGTGAACCTGCACCACATCAAGTCGCACTATTACGGCAGCCACAAATCGATCAATCCGACCGGAATCATCCCCGTGGGGCCGGAGCTCGACTATGCCGCGCCGCACGATCGCGGCAGGTTCAGGAAGGCGGCGTAGCTACCAATGAGGCGATGGGGGCTCATCGCCGAAAATCTCCCCAATGCGCCGCAGTGTCGCCGGAGTGGTACTATCCGGCAGACAATCTAGCGGAAAGAATCCCGCCTCGGCGATCTCATGGTCAGGCAGCTTCGGCACGGTCTGGCTGAAGGCCTCGACCAGATAGAGCCCGACATGGTCACGGCGGCTGGAGCGGCGGTTGAAATGCATCGATTTCAACACCGGCGGGGCCGTCAGCGCGATGTTGCCCTCCTCGGCCAGTTCGCGTGCCAGCGCCTCAAGGAGCGTCTCGCCACTCTCGACGCCGCCGCCTGGCAGTTGCCAGCCCGGGACATAGGTATGGCGAATGAGGAAGACGGAGTTGGAGGCTCGGTCATAAATCAGGCCGCGCACGCCAAGCGTCATCGGGCGGCGCAGCAGGAAATAGAAATGAAACAGCCTTGCCCGCAGCCCCGGCCAGCCGGTCTGGCGGAACACCTCTTCCGGGTCGGGCGAGCCGGTCATCCGGCAATCGCCAAGCGAACAGCAAACGGTGAGTGGAAAGCCTGCGCTGCCTCGCTTAAGAAGGGACTATGTTCAGGCTCGCGCATATTTCCGATGTCCATCTGGGGCCGCTGCCCGATGTAACCTATCGCGACCTCGCATCCAAGCGCGTGCTGGGTTACGTCAATTGGCAGCGCAACCGCCGCCGGCATATGCATGATGCGGTCATCGACACGATCGTGGCCGACATCAAGGCCAACGCGCCCGATCATCTCGCCGTCACCGGCGATCTCGTCAACCTGGCGCTCGACGGCGAGATCGAGATGGCGAAGCACTGGCTGGAAACGCTTGGCCCTCCGGACGACGTGTCCGTGGTGCCAGGCAATCACGATGCCTATGTGCCGGGCGCCTTCGACAAGGTTTGTCGGTCCTGGGCGCCGTGGATGACGGGCGACGGCGTCAACAGTCCGGTCGACCGCAATTCCTTTCCCTATCTGCGCGTGCGCGGCAACGTCGCGCTGATCGGCGTCACGACGGCGCGAGCCACGGCGCCCTTCATGGCCAACGGCTTCTTCATGGAGGGCCAAGCGGAGCGGCTCGGCAAGATCCTGGACGCCATGGCCAAGCAGGGGCTGTTTCGCGCCATCATGATCCACCATCCGCCGGTGCGCGGCGCGGTCTCGCAGCATAAGCGGCTCTTCGGCATCGCGCGCTTCCACAAGGTCGTTCGCCGGCATGGCGCCGAGCTCGTCCTGCACGGTCACTCGCACCTGCCGTCGCTGTTCACCATCGGCCCGCGCGGCGCCAAGGTGCCGGTGGTCGGCGTGGCCGCCGCCGGCCAGGCGCCCGGCGGCAAGCACCCGGCGGCGCAATACAATCTGTTCGAAATCGATGGCGAAAAAGGTGATTGGGGCATCCGCCTGACGCGGCGCGGCCTGACCGGGCCGGCATTGCCGCCGTCGGATCTTCAGGTGATCGAATTGGGCGCCGGCATAGCGGCGGCGCGTGAACTGGAGCCTGTTCCAT